>CAZTVP010000008.1:12182-16210 GCA_964616995.1 uncultured Comamonadaceae bacterium | reverse complement strand
AATGTGCTATGGTGGGATAAAGTAATGGATCCATCAGTAAAAGATCCGGAAACTAATGCGCTGCGTACTTTCAATGAAAACATTAAGCACAGTCAAGAGTTTGAGAGTTTCATTCTGCCACTAAGAGATGGCATTACTGTAGCACAAAAAAAATGAGGCCAAAACTGACCTCATCTTTTTCTAATTCTTTATTGGTTTATTTCTACAGCTAAGCTACTACAGCCTTAACCGCATCTGCTGCTTCCTGTAATAACACCACAGATGTCACTTCTAAACCACTTGCATCTATTAATTCCTTAGCCTCTACGGCATTAGTCCCTTGTAACCTCACAATTAATGGAACTGGAATAGAACCCATATTCTTATAGGCATCTACAATCCCCTGAGCTACACGGTCACATCTAACGATTCCTCCGAAGATGTTCACTAAAATGGCTTTTACTGAAGGATCTCTTAAGATAATTTTGAATGCAGTTTCCACTCTTTCAGCATCTGCAGTTCCTCCTACATCAAGGAAGTTAGCAGGTTCTCCACCGCTTAACTTAATAATATCCATAGTAGCCATAGCTAGACCCGCTCCATTTACCATACATCCTACATTTCCATCTAACTTCACATAGTTTAACCCTGCTTCATCTGCTTCTACTTCTATTGGATCTTCTTCAGTTTTATCTCTCATCTCTTGGTAATCCTTGTGTCTGAAAAGTCCATTACCATCAAGTGTTACCTTAGAATCTACAGCTATGATCTTATCATCTGAAGTTTTAAGCACAGGATTAATCTCAAACATGCTAGAGTCGCTTCCTACGTATGCTTTATACAATGCATCTACGAACTTACACATGCTTTTAAATGCAGCTCCTGACAGTCCTAAATTGAAAGCTATTTTTCTCATCTGGAATCCTTGAAGACCTACTTTAGGATCCACTTCTTCTTTGAAGATAAGATGAGGTGTTTCATGAGCTACAGTTTCTATGTCCATTCCACCTTCAGGTGAATACATGATCATGTTCCTACCAGTAGTTCTATCTAAGAGTACACTCATATAGTATTCCTCTGGTTCAGAAGCGCCAGGATAATATACGTCCTCAGCTATGAGCACTTTATTCACTTTTTTACCGTCTTCTCCAGTTTGTAGGGTAACAAGCGTATTTCCTAAAATACCTTTGACTGTCTCTTCTACTTTGTCCAATCCTTTAGCCAGAACTACACCATGAGAACCCGTTTCTTTACATGTTCCCTTTCCTCTTCCTCCTGCATGTATTTGTGCTTTCACCACGAACCACTCGGTACCAGTTTCAGAATTTAGCTCTTTAGCAGCATTTACCGCATCCTCTAATTTATCTACTACTTTACCTCTTTGGATAGCTACTCCAAAGCTTTCCAGAATTGATTTTCCCTGATACTCGTGAATGTTCATGTTTTTCTTTTTTTAGGAAGCCAAAAGTAGATATACCTCACCTCATCTCAAAGAAGAATTTCTCATGATTACATCATTTAATCAACAAAGAGAATTAGAGAGTTACACTTCGATTTTATCCAGTACAGAAGATATGTACTCTGCCTCGTTGACTATGATGAAATGTCCTGCTCCTTCTACAGGATAATTTACCTCTTCAGGTTTAACTGGGAGAACTCTATCTTTTAAACCGTGAATTCGAAGAGGCTCTTGGGGAACATGATCATTCTGCCAGCGCAAGATCACTTTTATAGCCCAACTGATAAACTTAGGATCCATATCCTCCATAATCTGTCCAAGTAGTTTTTTATCTCTCATCATTTTTACACCAAAGAGATAATGTATGAGTCTGCCTGATCTTACTAGTGTGCCGTATGGAAGTATTCTGTCCAGCTGGATCCTAGCTGTGGCTTTATAGAGTGAAGGAAGTTCTTTTCGTGTGGCTACGCTAGACACAAGAATCAACTCATTAGGATGAAGGATTTTAGCTACTTCAGTCATTACCATTCCTCCGAAAGAAACTCCTAAAACCCCGAAGGGTTCATTTGTACGAATTTGTTCAGATAATCTAGCAGCATAAGTTTCTAGTGTGTCGTCTTCCTTAGGATCTATCCAATCAAGACATACTAATTCATGCTTGTTTAGTTGAATATAATTGAAAGTCCGTTTGTCAGCTCCAAGGCCGCCTAAAGCATAGATTTTCATAGAGAATCACTTTTGTTACCTTAACAAAGTTACGAATCCTTTTATCTCAATTCTGTCAGTTCGAGTAGCACTATAGGTCTCTATGATGTAGTTGTAAATACCATCTTCAGAGTAGTAATCCCCTCCAATATGGCTTCCATCCCAAATTTCATTTATATCTCTAGATTCATATACTAATACGCCCCACCTGTTATAAATCTGAACATGAAATTGGTTTTCATCAATATCTGTTCCTTTGAATGCTAAGAAATCATTTATACCATCAGCGTTAGGAGAAAATGCATTTGGAACGAACACATTTAATGGATCACTAATCACGACCTCTCTTACAATTTCTGAATCACACCCATCAGCATTTAAGGCATAAAGACTGACTGGATAAGTTCCACTTCCAAGGGGAGGGAATTCAAATATTGGGTCTACTTCATTACTAACTCCTAATACCTGGAGTGTATCAAAAATCCATAAATATTGAACTATATCAGAATTAGATACAGTTGTATTCAAGAAACTGATTTCAGTATCCGGGATTTCCGTAATCACTGGGTCATGGACGAAATTCACTTCAGGTGAAGAAAATATTTCTATGAAATTAGGAAAGTCATTTGGGTAGAAACACCCTAACTCACTCTCCAAGGTAAGTTGAACATCATAAAATCCACTTTCAGAGAATATGTGAGTAACAGAATCTACACTAGTATATGGAGTATTATTTATTATCCAATGGGATTCTTCATAATCCTGAGGATCAGAGATGTTCTGAAAATCTACTGTTTGAGGAGCGCACCCAGATGTTAACGAAGCACTAAAAGAAACCACTGGAGTAGGTTCTACATTTACAATCAAACAATCACTAGCTGATGGAGTTTCACAAGCATCAGTTATCTGCACACAATACTCAGTGTTACCACCAGGTGTAACAATTACTTCATCACCATTATCATCAGCTATTCCTAATCCACTCCACGAATAGTTATAACTCCCGAAACCTCCGTTTTCACTTGAGACATTTAGGCTAACAAATGAATCCTGACATACTAAAGTATCATTACCTAATTCTACATTAAGACCTGTATGAAATGATACATCCACAAAATCTGGTGGGCTTTGACATCCATTGGTATTAGAAGCTATCACTTCATAAGTAGTATCTGAATTAGGAGTGTCTGACACAGGGCCTATGCCTAACCCTGTCCATGTATATATAAAGTCATTATTTATATCCATATCACTTGATGCCAAAAGTGTTACAGTTCCACCTATACAGAGCACTGTATCGGCCATAGCTTCTATAGTTAAGACTGGGGGTTCAGAAACATCTAAATCAAGGTTTGTACTACATAAACCTGCATCTACGATACTTACAATATAATTTCCAGCAGACAGACCAGTAAAGGTTGCTACATCATTCGTAACTTCTTGTTCATCAGTTCCATTATTATTGAGTGTAATAGTCCACGGGGCACCTTCAGAACTTGATATCATGTCTATAGTAATGGTTCCATCTGAACTGCCATTGCACAGGGTAGAAAGAGACTCTGGATTAATTTCAAACTGACAACAAAATGGATCTCCCTGAGGAAGCACTGTTATGTCCACTTGAGCACTGTTAGTGCATCCTGCATTAGTAACTGTGTAAGTGAATACATCTCCTACATCATTAAAAGGATCAAAAGTACCATCCATAACAGTTCCATTCCCATCCGTCCATTCACCAGAAGCTACGGGGCTACCTCCTAGCACATCTATTAGATCAAACTGACCATAATTAAAACATAAGACTAAAGTAGTGTCTGTGCCCGGGTCTCCAGCTGGATCTACAGATACTGTGACAGCATCAGAAGATGCACATCCCTCTTGACCT
>CAZTVP010000008.1:6658-12172 GCA_964616995.1 uncultured Comamonadaceae bacterium | reverse complement strand
GATAAACAGTTAAAACAAATTCACTTGTTTGAGATACTTGTACCGTAGGATCTTCGATGATTGCATTACTTAAGCCTTCTGCAGG
This sequence comes from uncultured Comamonadaceae bacterium, assembly GCA_964616995.1. GTDB lineage: Bacteria > Bacteroidota > Bacteroidia > Flavobacteriales_D > Sanyastnellaceae > ASP10-05a. The sequence goes on along the minus strand of CAZTVP010000008.1, from coordinate 12,087 downwards.
TGACCATTGGTAAACAACAGGCGAAACAGTGTAATCGTTGCTAACTATAGACGCGTTAATTAATAAAGGATCATTACATATCTCTAAATCAGGTCCTGCATCTACTTGTGGGCCATTTACCACATTTACAGTTATTGTCGTATCATTTGTACACCCAAAATTATTAGATGCAAAAAAAGTATATTCATGAGGTCCTAATGAAGGCGGTGCAATGTCTACATAATTACCATCAGCACTTGTATTCTGAATGAAATCACCCTCTATCCATGTGCTGTCATTTTCTAATCCTATGACTGGTGTGAAAGTAGTTATTCCAGGCATAATCTCAGGATTGAAATTTATTCCCCACTCAAATATGTAACCATTATCTGCTGCTAAATTGTCTATGATTTCTATGGTCCATTCACCATTTAACTCACAACCTTCCAAGGCTGAAAGAGGATAATCACTTTCGTATGTCCCAGCAGGTAAACTAGTCCCAAAACCTCCTGCGTTATCTCCCCATGTCCCTGTGGTAGCATCAGGCGCCCAAGCATAATCATAACCGATACCAGGGTCTAAAGTTCCATCATCTAATGCCTCTCCTAAAAATGTACTCCCGCCCCCATTAGGATACTCTACTAGAATAACTGTATTTCCTGAGGGGCAGCTTATTTGGATTTGGAGGTCACCCATGTAGCTGTGCTCCATATTAGCGGTTAAACTTAATAAGTCATCTATACTTTCTAAAGTTTGTCCATCATCAAAGAAATCAAATACTAAAGACGATGTATATGATGCTCCAGCGTCATCTGGCAGGTAAGTCGTACCTGCTACTACCTGAGGTGGTAGAGCCGTCCATGTGGTGCTTTCTACAGGATTTCCATCTACGAAACCTGTTCCTCCCAGACAAACTTCCTCTGAAAAAGAAGTATTAAAAATGGGAATAGTACTCACTAAAACTTGAAGTGGAATCAAATTCAAATTATTACATCCATTATCATCCTGTACGGTTAATGTGACTATATACTCACCTGGCTCTGCGAAGGTATGTTCTATAGTTTCACCTCCACTCACTACGTTACCATCATCAAAGTTCCAGATGTATTCTTCTATTGTAAAACCTGGTTCGGCAAAAGAACCGGTGTCTTGAAACGTAATAGGCTGCCCTAAGCATACAGACACACTATTATCAGCATCTGGCACAGGATCTACTATCGTGTAAGAAGCTGTAGGATTAGCACATGGTGTAGTGCAGGATAAGACTCCCTCCCATCCTGCGAAGGTACCCGGACTAGAACCGCTTGGATTAAATACAAAGGTCAAACACCCCGAAGCGTTATTTACAGTGCCAGTTATATTTAAACCCTGAAGACTGGTTCCTGTATAACTCCCTAATGAATTGGCACCTGTATTATCACCGTCAAAAATTGCAAGGTAATCACTGTTATTTGGATTAGGACTAGTATACAGGCTGAAGAGCGCAAAGTTGACTGAAATAACATCTCCAGGTACATCTGGACAAATGGTATACGTGTAAGAAGTTCCAGTATAATCTTCGCCTGATGTTCCAGGCGAATCACCTGCACCACCATTATCATCTACGAAAGAACCACCACAAGTCTGCACAGTCTCATTATTTATCTCAAAAACCTGAGAAAAAGAGACCAAATGGAAAAATGTAAAAAAGAAAAGGAATGATAAAATATGTTTCATAGAACCGCTCGTCTGTGTCTTCAAAGTTAAGACAATTTGAAGAGCTCCATGGTTGCACCAGAAGGACTATCTTAACACCGTTATGTGGCCTTTTATTTCCCTTTTATCTCCAGTAGTTTTTTCACGAGTTGTAATTAAATAGTTGTACACTCCATTAGGCACATAATGATCCCCATTTAAATGACTACCATCCCAAACTGCAAATAAATCTCTAGTACTAAAAACTACTTCTCCATTCCTGTTGAGAATCACTAATTCATAGTCATTCGTATCAATATCTATACCTGTTACTGACCAGAATTCATTTATTCCATCATTATCCGGAGTAAAAGCTGTGGGAGCGAATAAACTAAACCCATTATTTAAAAAGACTGTATATTTAACAGTATCTGTACAACCATTACTTGTAAAAACGGCTAATTCTATTTCATATTGGTCTGGCTCCTCAGAAGGTGCTGTAAAATCAGGGTTTATTTCAGTGGATGTTCCATATTCATCAAAGGTCCATACATTCACATCATTAAACGTAGATAGATTATTAAAAGAAAACTCATTATCAGGAAGGACAACAATCTCACTAACAGGTCTGAATTCAGCAGTCGGGACTTGGAACACATTTATGGCATTTTCTTGAAAACTTGAATATACACAACCATCTATTCCAGTAATGACAAGAAGCACATCATATATACCTGGGTCTTCATAGGTGTGATTGGTTTGGTTAATGGCATTAGAAGTAGTTCCATCACCAAAATCCCAGACCACAGATTGAATCAGGCTTAAATCTGACGCAGAACCACTGAACTGAGCGTTTATAGGAGCACACCCAGAAGAATTTTCCACAGTAAACATGGTGGAAATAACTTCATTCAATTGTACATTAAAACACTGCTCCACAGGGGAACTTTCACAATTATCCGTCATTTCTACGCAATATTCCGTAGTTAGCGATGGCGACACAATGACAGAATCTGCTACAGCAATATCTACACCTTCTGAAGACCAAGAGAATTCATAAGGCTCCAAACCACCTGAGGAATTCAATATTGACAATTCAATTTCATCTCCTAAACAGATGACCTCATCAGAAATAGGAGACATAGCCAGAGGATTTAAAAGCTCCACATTGACCGTCATAGGCTCCGTCTGACAAATGTCATTAAAATAAGAAGCCACAGCCGTGTATGATGTTAATGCCACCTGAGGTTGAACGGTAATCATTTCACCTTCGAAAGCGCCTGAATTCCAACTTACCGTTACATCATTAAAGTTATCTCCCTGTAACAGAGCCTCTAGTGTGGCTGTGCCGTTTTGACAAATAGTTACATCATTCTGCTGCTGAATAGCTAGATCATGAATTACGATTTCTAATTCAGCAGAAAGGTCGCAGTCTCCTAGACTTAGTACATGGTAATATAGACCTTCTTCATCTTCTTCCGGATCGAATATTTCGTCTATCACGTTTCCATCTGCATCCTGCCACTCTCCTACCGGATCAGGATTACCGTTAAGTACATCTATTAAATTAAATTCTTCCTGTATCTCTGCGGTGCAAAACTCAGCCACTGTGGACTCACCTATATTAGGTATTTCTTCAGTAATTACGTCTATACTTTCAGAAACAGCACACTCTTCAAAACCTACAGGAAATACAGTAAGTGAATACGTAGTATTGCCTTGAAATTCTCCTGAAACGTTGATTTGACTTGGACTATCTAAACCAAACTCTGGTGTCCACGCTACTTGCAGTCCATTGAACACTACTCCTTCATAAATTTGTCCGTTTTGAGGACTTACTGGACTCTCAAATAAAACATTACCAAACTCATCTGTCAGAGTAATTTGGTCACCGTTTGTTCCTCCGTTGTATTCAATTTCTACTTCATCTCCATTTTCCACTGGTATGGTGTAGTTCTGATCACCAAATTGAGAAAAAGTCTGGTAAAAAACACCATTAATAGTAACTGTGAGGTCAGCGAAGAAAAAGTTCCCTTCCACATTAGTCGTACTCATGGTTAATTCAAACTCTCCAGCGTTAGCTTCACTCACTATTTCAGGCTCTAATTGAAAAAACTCACAGGCTGTTCCAGTAACTGATTCATCTAGGGTAATTTGAGGCACATCCACAACCTCCACTACTAATGTAGTATCAGTCTGACAACCAAAATTATTAATAGCACTCACCGTATATTCCAGTGTTCCAATATCTGTGGTTTCAAAGCTCACAAAATTCCCATCTGGAGAGGATGAAATTATGTTTGGCCCAGTTACGAATGAACTATCTGACCCTAAACCTACAATAGGTGTAAAAGTGGTAACACCAGGAAATAAATCTGGATTAAAATCTATACCCCATGAGAATATGTTACCATCATCAGAAGCCAAATTATCCACGAAGGTCATGGTCCATTCTCCATTTAGAGGACACCCCACTAGATTACACATATCTTGTTCACTTTCATAAACTCCTGAAGGCAGTGGCTGACCTCCTAAAGCATTCTCTCCCCATGTTCCATTATCAGCTTGCGGTGTCCAAACATAGTCGTAACCTACTCCTGGTTCATCTACAGGCACGTTATCTATTGGCTCTCCAAGCCAGCCTCCACCTCCACCATTAGGATACTCCAGTAAATTCACTGTAGTTCCGTCAGGACAAGTAATGCTAACGTCTAAATCTCCTATATAACTGTGTTCTAAGTTTGTATTTATCCCAAGTAGATCATTACAGTCATCAAGTGTTTGATCCTCATCAAAGAAGTTAAAAATCAGAGAGTTTTCATATTCAAACCCTACTCCATCTGCTAAATTTTGTTCTTCTGCAAAAACCTGCGGAGGCAGAGCAGTCCATGTAACATTCTGGAGAGGATTAATATTTATTTCTCCTACTCCACCCTGACACACAGGGGAATCAAACTCCGTATTAAAGATGGGAATGGTGCTAACAAGGACTTGAAAAGGTGTGATATTAGTACTTTGACAACCATTATTATCTTCTACAATATAAGTAATGATATACTCTCCAGGTTCAGTGTATGAATGTGAGACACTCGGTGAGTCTGTGCTAACTGTGCCATCTCCAAAATCCCAAATATAATTTTCTAATGTAAAGCCATTTCCTGCATTACTCCCAACATCCTCAAACTGTACTTCCTGACCTATACAAACCTGAACAGAATTATCTGCATCCATTACTGGTTCACTAATTTGTCCTGAAGAAACTGGTGTAGTACAAGGTGTTACACATTCTATGGTAGCCTGCCACCCAGCTGCCACGTCATTACTCGGGTTTCTTATGAATTGAAAAGTCAAACATCCAGTGGGGTTGTCTGCTGTAGCGCTAAATGAAAGTCCCGTAAAATTAATGTCATTACTATTACCTTGTAAAAGTGGACCTGATGGAGCATCACCATTAAACACTAATAGAATATCATTGTTATCTGGGTTTATATTAGAATTAGAAATGCTGAATGCAGTGAAGGTAACTCTAATTCCATCATCAGGATTATCTGGACATATGGTGAACGTGTATGAATTATCCGAATAATCTGCTCCGCCATTCGTCCCATCTATAGTACCTCCATCATCATCTATAAAAATACCCCCACAAGTATTAACTGTAGCATCTGTCATTTCCCATACCTGAGCAGACAGATATACAGAAAACAGAAGTAAACTTACTAATATCCCACTTTTTTTGGCCATCATAATTTTCCAGATAATCGGTGTACTATGAA
>CAZTVP010000008.1:0-6648 GCA_964616995.1 uncultured Comamonadaceae bacterium | reverse complement strand
AGCAACTTTTTGAAGTTTAAATAGAGCTATCTGATTAAAGTAATATGTCCTCTAAAACTCTTTACTTCTGCATTAAACGCGCTTTTTACATTTACTACATATGTGTAAACGCCAGACTGAGCGTAGTGATCTCCATTATTTACATTCCCGATCCACCCAACTTCAGGATCCAAAGTTTCGAAGATAATTTCTCCCCATCGGTCGAATATTTGAAACTGATAGTCAGATTCTAAATTTCCAATTATTTCAGGAATAAACACCTCGTTAACTCCATCATTATTAGGAGTAAATGCGCTTGGAATATATACAGTGAGATCTGTGTTAATGCTGATAAAATCACAGTGAACATCTGCACATCCACTTGATGAAATAGCTTCTAGACATACTTCATAAACCTCACCTTGACTATCCGAAAAACGATACTCAAATAGCTCAGAATTCACCTCTACGATCTCTTCTTCTACTGACCACTCAAGAAGTGTATAGTCTTGAGATTGGTTAGTAAACTCAGCTATAGGGTTTAAATATGAAAGCTCTTTTTCACCTACCTCGAATAATGCCGTGGGAGTTTCTAAACCTGTGAGAGTAATGGTGTTTTCAGCTTCTGTAATACAGCCATTTTCATGAAAACCAGTCAAGCTTACATTAAATACTTCGCCTTCTGATATATCTAAATCTAAACTGTTAGATGTTAGACTTTCTCCATTTACTGTCCATACATAGTAAACATTATCTTGTATCCCTATTATATTCTCTAACTCCATAGAAAAAGGAGCACATCCAGAATAGCTGCTATTATTAATCTCTACTACAGGATCATCGAGAATGGAAATACTAGCTATGGCTTCACCTATACAACCTGTACTATTTTCTACTGTAACAGTGATTTCTGTATTCTCATATGCCTGAAACTCAATTTCATTTTCAGTAGTAGAAAGCATCTCACCATTGAACTCCCAATTTAAAACTTGTTCAGAATTTAGTACTGTAGCAGATGCTTGATCCCCTTCACATACATTTTGGCTTGTTATGATAACAGGTTCATATGCTTGTGTTATATTGAGGATAAACTCTTCTTCTGCAGTGCAAATTCCATCAGTAATTATGTACGGAAAAGAAAACTGACCCTCTGAGTAATCAAGGGTATTGATAATACCAGCATTATTAGTGTTACTAATCTCCCAATCTATAAGGTAATCTTCAGATTCGAAAGGAAGATTTACTTCTATCACCTCACCAAGACAAGTCGTAATATCTTCAATCGGAGAATAAGTTAGCGCTTCTGAAATAGATAAATCCAAGACTAAAGACGAAGCTTCACAGACTGGACTATTCTCCACAGTAAATATATATGAACCTGAATTTACTGGTAGCAAGTCTATTTCATTTGAAATCTCGTCATTGTCTTGGTTAGTCCAAACTCCATCCTCTGTTACATAATCTGAAAGGTTAAGGCTTTCATCTGTGGACTGACAGTAGATTAGTTCTATATCTTCTCCTGCTTCTATAAATTCGTCTACATTTAGGTTTACTTGTATAGTAGCGCTTTGACAAGCGTTAAGACCTAGCTCTTGTATAGAATATGAGAAATTACCCGGGGTCAAATTAATCATGCTAGAACCAAGCTCAATTCCATTATAAGAGTAAGCTAATGTGGTTACATCTAAGTCATTTTCAGTGAGGTAATCATTGAGATTCACTTGTTCTGTAGTAGAGCATAAGTCATCTTCTACTACGCTTGAAGAAAAAGAAGTGCTTTCTAGACTTAGATCTACCAGTGTGTACAGATTTGGGCAAGAGTTATTAGAAATCACTTGAATCTGGTATGTTCCTTCTATGGATAAATCTACATTTTGCACCGCATCTACAACTTCACCTTCATCATTCTCCCATGATACTGTCCACACAGGGTTAACTAAATTAGAAAGCTGATTTAAGTCTATCTGTGTTTCCTGATCACAAACGGTTAAATCATCCAGAATAGGATAATTCGGATTATCATCTACAGTAATGGTAACTTCTGCTACTTCTGCTGGACAAATGGTATGCGCTATTCTGTACTCGTAATTATTTAAACCTATGTTCGGAATTTCAAAACTTGTATTAAGTGGAAGATTATTTTTATACCACGTGCCTAATGGAGAAGGCAATACAGATAAATATGAATCTAAATCCTGTACTTCTCCATCTTCACAGAATGTATACACGGAATCTAATCCAGCTGAAACGAACTCTTCTCTCGTTATAGTTACTGAAGAAATATCTTGTTCACATCCTAATCCAAATACTCTGTATTCAAAAGTTTGTGAAGGGTCTTGAGCTGGGTCAAATGTGTTTTGCACCGCATTACCTTCAGAATCAAACCATTCACCAGAATCATCTGCCTGGGCGCTGAGAACTTCATTAAGAGAAAATGCTTCTTCAGTGGAACATACTTCTAGTTCAATATTTTCACCTGCATTAAGTTCATCTACAAAAACCACATCCACATAACTGATATCTGCAGGACAAGGAACACTTCCTGTAACGGTATATCTGTATAAACCTTCTATAATATCTTGACTATTTACTAGGTTGCCTACAGGTTGATTCTGATTATCGTACCATTCTCCGCCAAAATCGGCATTTGGATCTAAATAGTCATTCAGATTAAGAACTTGACCATCAAGGGTGCATACAGGTGCCTGGCTATCTTCACCTGCATAAGGAAGTACATTTTTTATGATTTCTAATGAGGCAAATGCATCATTACAGCCTTGAACTGAATCGATAAGATAGGTGAATACTTCTGATTCATCTAGTTCCGGATTAAAAATAGAACTGACTACCTCATCATTTTCATTCAACCAAACTCCACCTAAATCTGGATCTCCAGCCATAGGTTGTATGAGATCAAACTCATCAAAATTTTCACAGATTATATACACTGTCCCATCACCTGGATTAGCCGAATCATTGATGATTACTGGCACTAGCGCCTGATTCAGACAACCCTGATTATTAAAGGTGACTTTATATGCGTTTTCAATCTGTGCATCTGCTAAAACCCCTAGTGGGACTAAAGGATTGTTCAAAGAAGACCAATAAGCATTTGGAGTAGATTCGGAAAGAATAAATTCATTAAGGTCTAATGATTCGAAATCTGCACAGCTGTAAATCGTTCCAGAAGATCCTAAATTAACGCCCGGCTCCAAAATAGAGAAGTAGGTTTCTTCTACTACTCCTTCTCCACCTGAAACTATTAACTGATAAGACCCTAAACAGAGATTATCTAATGTACTTTGTCCTAAAGTGTTAGTTTCTAGCTGAAGTACGTTTCCATCTTCATCATTCCATCTGTAAGTGTATTCCTGTAGATCTGGCATAACTACAGTACAACTACCATCACAAGCCAAACACGAGGAAACTGGAGATGAATTGAGATTTAAAGTTGTAGGTACGAACTCTTGAGCCCGAATGGCTAAGGTTAGGATTAAGGAGAATAATGTTATTAAAACACTCTTCATTAGTTAAGTACAAAAACAACTATTTGATTAAAGTAAAGTTATCAACAAAGATAATAAAAAAAGAGCCATGCATATTAGCTTGCATGACTCTTATTCTTGATTTATTTATTGTTTGGTTAAGGTAATATCTTCACTTTTCCGCTGTCAGAATAAACTTCTTTTCCAGCCTTGTTCTTTACTAATACCAGCCATGCGAACTCGCTATCTGGAGCTGCATAAGTTCCATCCGGCATGGTTCCTTTCCATGGTTTATTCGTATCTGACTCATAAATTAACTGACCTTTCATGTTATGAATAGAGAAAGTTACTTCTCCATATTCTGGATCAGATAAGGTAGGCAAGAAACTTTGAGTCTGCTTAATTCCACTAGGAACAATGATTTCTACAGGCTCTTCTAACTCAATGTAGCTCACATGAGTATCGGAACAGCCATGTTCGTTTACAACAGTTAATGTCACTAACTTTCTTCCAGACTCAGTGTACTCGAATACAGGATTAATTTCATTAGAAATAGGCTCTTCATCTAATTTCCATTCACTGCTACCTGCTTTTTCTGAAAGGTTGGAAAGCTTAATCTGTCCTTTTTCAGCTTCTTCCCATGAAAATTCAGCAGTAGGTTTTGGCAGAACTATAATTTTTGACTCTATTTTTTCGGTTGACTTAGAAAGAATTAAGGTTACATTATATTCACCCGGTTCATTAAACGTTCTTACGGGATTAGTTTCTGTTGAGAAATCAGCATTACCAAAGTTCCATAAGAATCTCGACTCTTCAGTCATGTTTTCTGCCTTGAATTCTATTTCTTCTCCAGCACAAACTTGAGTAGCTGATGTACTAATAAATGGTCTTGAAATAATAGTAGAAGACCTATTAATTTCTTCAGACTCAGATTGAGCTAAATCTTCAGATAAATTAGAATCACTTGTTTTTGTGATTACTCCTTCAGTTTGCGCACTTGAACCTTTGACATTGTTCTGTGCAGCATCTTGATTCGGTTCAGATAAGATGTAATTTTGAACTTCCTTTGCAGGATGGTTCGATACTATTTCCTCTCCTTTTAGAACTTCATTCTCTTTATTGTCCTCTGTAGTATTAAAGGGTTCAGTTGAAGAGTTGTCAGTCAATACTAATTTCGGCTCTTCGTTTGAGGGAAATTGATCTACAACAGATTTATCCGCATGAACGGTGTTTTCTGTCATAATGGTATCTGATTTGTTTGTATTGAGAATGACGAACGTAACTCCTGAAATAACTATTAAAGCAGTTACAACAGCAGCAGCAACTGTGTTTAAATAAGAGGCATTTCTACCCTCCATCTTCATTTCTAATTCTTGCCATCCCTTCTTGTCATATGGAAGTTCAAAACCTTCCATACTATCTCTGAGACTATTCTCAAAATCAGTAAACTTTTCTCTCATCCTGTCCTAATATCGTTGGTTCTTTAGGAGTATTTTTTTCATATTTCTCTTTGCTTTAGAAAGGTTCGATTTACTCGTGCCTACACTAATGCCCAGCTTTTCTGCTATTTGTCCATGTGTCATTTCCTCAAAAACATACATGTTAAAAATAGCACGGTATGCTGGTGTGAGTTCTTGAAGTGCTTCTATAACTTGACTAGCTTTCAGCTGTGTCTCCTCTTCATAGTCTTCTTCTTCCTGCACATCTTCTACTTGTTCGATGGATTCAGTAAGAATAAAATCTTTCTTCTTCTTCCTGAACTCATCTATAGCGTTATTCACCACTATTCTTCTTATCCACCCCTCTAAAGATCCAACTCCATCATAAGACTTTATTTTTCTAAATACTTTTAAAAAAGCGTCTTGGAGTAAATCTTTAGCCAAATCTGAATCCTTGGCATAACGCATGCATACAGGTAGCATTCTTCCATAAAACAATCTATAGAGCCTTTCTTGTGCTTTTCTATCACCGCTAGCGCATTGTCTAGCTAACTCTATTAACTCTGACTTCTCAGAACTCATTTTAAAGACGGGTTTCTACTCTTATGGTTGCCCGCAATTTAGACAATTATCTTTTCTAGATAAGAAATGAGATTGTAAAACCCTTAATATGAGTTCTCTACTCTTTTTAAGGAATCATGAATGAATTGATCTATTTCACTCTTTGATTTAAAATCAGTTACACAGTTATAGGAGAAGGTTTTCTCCTTATCGCTAGGCCTTAGGCTTGATGTTAAAACTATTATCCGTGTTTTAGGGTTCTTAGCCTCGAATTCTGTCTGATATACTTCTAAAAAATCAAATCCTGTTTTAATGGGCATATTTAAGTCAAGATAAATTACTTCAGGAAAATCATTGGTTGACTTTAGATAATCTAGAGCATCATCTACTGAATGGACAGTCGTTTTTTCTATGGTATGGTCTACTAGGTTTATAAATTCTGAAAGAATGAACACACAGCTCGGATCATCATCTATCAGTAGCACCTTATTCACAGTCTCTAACTCCATATTCACAAAAGAACAACTAGAATTCACTAAGCCAGTAGGAACTGCGCTTAAGGTCTTGTAAGAATATTCTTACAAGAAATAAGGAGTAAATTTGCACTATGAAACGAGTGGTTGTAGGTCTTTCGGGCGGAGTGGATTCAAGTGTAGCAGCTTTATTACTTCAGCAGCAGGGTTATCATGTGATAGGAGTGTTTATGCGAAACTGGCATGATGAGTCAGTACTAATTGATGATGAATGCCCATGGATAGAAGATAGTAATGACGCTATGCTCGTAGCAGAGAAACTCGGTATTCCTTTTCAAGTCATAGATCTTAGCGCAGATTATAAGACGAGAATAGTAGATTACATGTTCAAAGAATACCAGAATGGTAGAACACCTAATCCTGATGTGCTGTGCAATAGGGAAATAAAATTTGACCTTTTTCTAAAAGCGGCTCTTCAACTTAAAGCAGATTATGTGGCTACAGGGCACTACTGCCAAAAAGATAGCCATCTAGGAAATAACGGAGAAGAAGTTTTCCAACTAAAAGCAGGTGCTGATGACAATAAAGACCAGAGCTATTTCTTATGCCAGCTGAACCAAGAGCAATTGTCCAAAGCACTTTTCCCTATTGGTCACCTTCAGAAAAGTGAGGTGAGAGAAATAGCTAGAGAAAATGACCTTATCACTGCAG
>CAZTVP010000007.1:0-16700 GCA_964616995.1 uncultured Comamonadaceae bacterium | reverse complement strand
TGGCCCTGGATCTGTCTTTTCTGGAAGTAGCAATCCTACGCCTCTTCCTGATACTCCTGTAGCTAAGTGAGTCAGAAACGTCCGTCTTTTATGAGCCATTGTATATTTGTTGTTGCGTAACTGCACTAAAGTAAACTATTTGAATATGTCTATGGCCTTATGAAACCACTTAGAGATTTAATCGGACTTTTATTTCCTAGGTACTGTGCAGGTTGTTTTGACGCGTTGCAATACCATGAACGAACCATCTGTACATCCTGCAAGATGACTTTACCCTACACAGATTACAAACCGCAGAGTAGTAATCCCATAGAAAAACATTTCTGGGGTAAGGTAGAGGTAGAAAGTGCAGTAGCCTTAATACAGTTTCATAAAGGAACAGCAATTATGAATCTGCTGCATGAACTCAAATACCGAAATAACGAGCACGTAGGAGAAATCTTGGGAAAGCTCTTTTACAATTACTACGAGCCTACAGATTTCTTTACAGATGTAGATTACATCATTCCTGTTCCACTTCATGAAAAAAAGCTCAGCATTAGAGGATATAATCAGTGTTCAAGTATTTGTAGAGGATTAAATGAACTTTCAGGAATAGAAGTGTTAGAAGATGGACTGAAAAGAAACAGAGCCAATCAAACTCAAACGAAGAAAGGGAGATTCGAGAGATTTGAAAACACGCAGTCCTTATTCAGTGTGTTAAACGAAAAAGTAGTTGGTAAAAACGTGCTGCTTATAGATGATGTAATTACCACAGGTTCTACATTAGAAGCATGTGTAAAGCCACTGGTAGAATCTAACTGTAAAGTAAGAATAGGAACCCTAGCTGCTCCTGTAGATTAGGATTTTATAATGAGTCTTGAGGCTGGATTAGATTTTCTGATACATAATTCGGGTTAAATGAACTACTATCTTTGCACCGCAGAAATGGCAGAATTAGAATTAAATACGGATGGGCTCTCCAAAGAAGAAAAATACGAGACGCTTATAACACAGATCCCAGCTTTACTCGACCCTAAAGTGGATTGGGTAGCTAACGTTTCTAACTTTAATGCAGCACTAAAGGAAGTGTTTGGCTGGCTATGGATAGGAGTTTACAGAAAGGTATCCGAAGACTATCTGCAATTAGGGCCTTTTCAGGGGCCAGTGGCGTGTACTTTTATTCAGAAAGGAAAGGGAGTCTGCGGCCAAACCTGGTTACAAGACCAAGCCATAGTAGTGGAAGATGTAGATAAATTTCCAGGGCATATAGCCTGTAGCAGTCTGTCTAAATCTGAAATAGTGCTCCCATTATACAAGGAAGGAGTATTCTGGGGCGTTTTAGACATAGACAGCACAGAGCTATCTACTTTTTCAGATGAAGACCTCGAATATTTAAGTCAACTAACTAGTACTCTTGAAAAATTTCTCTAGACTAATTTTATTTTTCTTAGTGTGCTGCACTTGGATAGGATGCGCTCAGCTGGGAGTGCCATCAGGAGGAGAAGATGATAAAACCCCTCCACAAATAGTAAAGAGTGTTCCAGAGAATGAGTCGCTAAATTTTACGGGTTCTGAGATAGAAATCACGTTTGATGAGTTTATCCAACTAAAAGATATTCAGAATCAGCTCATAGTATCACCACCACTGAATGAAAGACCAGAGGTTACCGTTAAAAGGCGAACCTTAAAACTGGAGTTCCAAGAAGAACTGAGAGAGAACACTACGTATTCTATAAACTTTGGTGAAGGCATTACGGACTACACGGCTGGCAATGTGCTGCGGAATTTTACCATGGCATTTAGCACTGGAAATGAATTAGATTCTCTGGAGTTGAAAGGAACGGTTAAAGATGCGTTTACGGCAGAATCTAAGGAGAATGTGAAAGTGATGCTCTACACTTCCTATGAAGATTCTCTGCCTAAGACTACGCGGCCAGTGTACTTCGCGCAGACCAGTGAGAGTGGTGATTTTTCTATCAAGTACCTGCCTGAAGGTGAGTACAAAATATTCGTATTAGAGGAATTAGACGGAGATTTCATGTATAATGATTTCGGAGAGAACATAGCCTTTTTGGATAGTCTAATCCCATTGCACAGCACAGATACCATTCCACCTGTAATAGAATTAAACTTGTTCAATGAAGAAAAAGACCTGGGATATATTACCTCTATAAAATCAGATTCTCTGGGAGCTTCTAAGATAGCTTTTAGCGCTGCGCAAAACACGATTCAGATTACCAATGAAACCAATGATTTTTACGAAAAATGGGTGCCCAATAGAGACACGCTATATCTTTTTTCTGAAAATTCAGATTCTTTTTATTTAAACAGAACCGATACCAGATTTTCAGACGCTGAAGTACTTATAGACACGGTGGATATTCTAGAATATATGCTCGAATCCTCTGTGATTTCAGAGAAGATAAGATTAACACCTGAGTTTAAAGAAAGACTCGTTTTTTCGGACAGCTTAAATTTTAGAGTGAACAGACCAATTCAAAGCTTAGATACAAGCCTAATTAACATTCTGGTGGATGACTCAGTAAAGGTGAATAACTATACTTTGGAAAACGCTTCACCATTTCAATTCAGCCTTTCCGTTCCTTCTAAAACATTAGCTCGGTATAAATATGAATTTCTTCCGGGAAGCGTAGTGAGTGAATTCGGAGGACTCACACATGACTCTTTAATAGGAAGCTGGAAGTATTTAGAACAAAAAGAAGTAGGCGAGGTTACACTGAAATTTGAACTCCCCTATGATACAGGCTTTATCCAGCTGGTGAGTGATAACGGTAAAAACACCATAAGTAGAAAAGTGAAGCAGGGAGATGAGGTTCTTTTTAAGAATTTAAAAGTTGGTAATTATAGTTTGAAGTTCATTCATGACTTAAACCAAGATGGGAAATGGACTACTGGAAGATATGATCTAAAACTGCAGCCTGAAAGATTGATCAAATTCCCGCAGAAAATTGAAGTGAGAGCTAACTGGGAGCAGGAATTCATCTGGAAAAATTTGTAAATAAGATTTCACTATCTTTGTTTGTAACGTAAGCAACTAAAATAGGTCTTGCACCGTCTTCTCTCATACAAATGAAACTCCCTAATTTCATACAGACTATACTGATTAAAGTACTTTTTAGCTTCATGTTAATTTGTTCTGGTTTGAAGTGCTATTCTCAAGATGTAATCCCTACAAAGGGTAAGGAATTTTGGGTTGGGTTTATGGAGAATTTCGAGAATGATTTTCAAGAGAGTTTAGACCTATTTATTACATCTAATGTAAACACAAGTGGCACAGTCTCCATTCCCCTGCAGGGCTGGGAGCTCGACTTTACGGTTACCGCTAATACCACACAAACTGTTTCTATTCCTAATAACCTGGCAGAGCATCAGGACGAAAATCAAATAGTTACCAATAAAGGAGTCTTTGTAGAAACAGAAGATACGGTTAGTGTATTTGCCATAAACTTTGCCCCGTTCACTGCAGACGGAACTAAAATACTACCTACAAAGTCTTTAGGAACTTCTTATCGTGTTCCATCCTACAGAGGATTGGACGGATATACTACCTATGGTTCTTCACTTTTAGTGGTGGCTACTGAAGATGATACGGAGGTGGCTATTACGCCTAGTGCTGATACAGATAACGGAAATCCAGCAGGAGTGCCATTTAATGTTCAATTAGATAGAGGAGAATCTTATCAAATCATATTGTCCAATGATAATGATGATCTCACAGGAACGAAAGTGGAAGCCACTGAGGCTAGTGGGGAGTGTAGACCATTTGCGGTGTTTAGTGGAGCATCCTGTGTGAATATTCCTTTGGGTTGTACAGCATGTGATCATATCTATGAACAAAATTTTTCTTCGGATACATGGGGAACAGAATATTATGTGGTTCCCTACGAGTTCGCAGATAGCTATACCTACAGGGTGCTGGCTGATTTAGATAATACTGATGTATTTATAGATGGTGTATATAGCTATACCTTAAATGCAGGAGAATATGAAGAGGTGAACTATCAAGAAGATGCTGTATGTATTACCACTTCTCTCCCAGCTTCGGTTATTCAGTATATGCAAGGTACTACCTGTTCAGGTTCTGGAGATCCTGCCATGCTAATTCTAAATGATGCGTCCCAAAAAATTAATAATGTAACTATGTCTACAGTGATTTCTCCTCAAATCACTAATCACGGTTTAAACGTAATTATAGAAACAGTAGATGTAGGTACATTCAGTATAGACGGGACAGTTATAGATCCTTCTCAGTTTTCTCAATTTCCTGAATGTCCTACACACAGTTATGCCCAATTATCTATTACTCAGGGTAGCCATACTCTGAATGCTAATAACGGTTTTACGGCCTATGCATTTGGTCTAGGAGATGCAGAGAGTTACAGTTATTCAGTAGGTTCTTTCAGCCCTAATCCATTTGGAGATATAGATATTGAGGAGGCTTTCTGCTCGAGTGATCAGGTGGTGTTAGCTGCTGAGGACCCTGGGTTTGAGTTATTCTGGTATAATTTAGATTTTCCAGAAGACACCTTAGGAACGGATCCCGTGCTTATTTTGGAACCACCTATTATCTCAGGAATTTATGTGGCTTCTTATAACAACTTGATTTCTGGGTGTGAAAATGAAGAGTTTTTCAGTGTAGAGGTTCCTGACCCACCGAGCTTAAACAGTATAACTGAAGATTTAAGCATCTGTCAGTATGAAAGTGTTCAACTTAATGTAGTACCAGATCCTTTTAATAGCTTTTATTCTTATCAGTGGACCCCAGCGTTAGGATTAAACAATCCTAACATCCCTAACCCTGTGGCCACCCCACTTACTACTACTACCTACACCGTTACGGTTTCCTCTGCCACGGGCTGTGCTGTAGCCTCAGAGTCAGTAACTATTACAGTTGATGGTGGTGAATATTCTAATTTATTAGCCTTGGCAGATGAATATGAAATTTGTGATGGAGAAGAGGTTCAATTGACTGCATTTATTAATCAGGTGATTTTTGAAGATGACTTTGATCCTGGAATAAGCTGGGGTCTATGGTCTGATATTATTAATGGAAATCAATCAGATGTGTGCGGTTCTATATCAGAAAACGCCTTGCACTTTGATGGTACAGGAGAAAGGAGCGCGGAAACTAATCCCGTAGACGTGTCTCAAGGTGGATTTGTTTCTTTTGCGTTACAATACGGTTCTGGAGTTTCTCCGTGTGATCCCCCTGAGGCGGGAGAAGATATTATACTGGAGTATTCCTTAAATGGAGTTACCTGGGCTCCAATACAAACTATTTTTTCATTTACTGTTAATGGTTGGGAACAGTTCATCATTCCTATTCCGGATGCAGCCTTTAGTAACGCTACATCCTTTAGATGGAGGCAGCTAACCAATTCTGGACTTGGTGAAGATAACTGGTCACTAGATAATGTGGCTGTTAGCGCTCAATCAACTAATGCGCTGAGCTTTGATTGGTCATCTTCAGAAGGAGTGGTGGCCATAGATGAACAGAACCCTTTAGTTATACCTACCCAGGATATTACTTATTATGTGGAAGCTATAGATGGGAATAACGGATGTAATTACATAGATTCTTTGTCAATAGACGTAGGTCAGAATTTCACCTTGGAAATTACACCAGACACTACAGTTTGTGATGTTCAAGGAATAGATTTAGAAGTGATTCCAAGTACGGATGATGACTTTACATATCTGTGGTCTCCAGATGACGGAACGTTATCTTCAGTTTTTAGCCCAAGCCCCACCGTCACTCCTTCTGCCACTGCTACATATGAGGTGGAAGTAAGTTCAGATCAAGGCTGCGTTAACACAGCTGAAGTAGAAATAGCTGTAAATCAGCTATTGGATTTATCAGTTTCGGCATTTGATTTAGATCTATGTTTAGGAGAAGAATCCGAGCTTAATGCCCAAGTAGCTGGAAACCCTTCAGGTATAATTTATAACTGGTCGCCATTAGAAAGTTTAGATGATAACCTTTCTCAAAACCCAATAGCAAGTCCTACACAAACTACCACTTATGAGGTAATAGCTACAGATACCTTAGCAGGATGTTCGCTGAGTGATCAAGTTACAGTAGCAGTTTCAGGTAATTTTTCTGTAGATGCAGGAGAGGATTTAGTTCTGTGTACAGTAACTGGTGCCGAATTGTCGGCTGTCCCAAGTATTATAGGCTCTTATGACTGGTCATGGGAGCCCGCATTAGAAGTTACTAATGCTAACAGTCCAATCACTGAAATTGTTAACAATGCATCTAATCAATTTATAGTCTCAGCTACAGATGATGGCTGTACCCAAACTGACACCATTAATGTGTCCGTATTATTTGAGGCATTCGAGCTAGGGCCTGACGTTAGTGTTTGTGATGGAGAAGAGTATACTATAGAATCTGGTTATGACTCTGAAGAGTATGCTTATTTATGGAATACTACAGAAACCACCTCAGATATTACCGTTAGTGAGGAACAGATGTATAGTTTAGAAATAACTTCTGACCAAGGTTGTTCAGTAGAGGATAGCTTATATCTTACCGTTCTTCCCCTTCCGGCTATAGATTTAGGTACAGACCAAAGTCTATGTGAAGGTGATAACTATAATTTGAATGCAGGAAATGTAGGTTCAGATTATAATTGGAACACAGGTGAAAATAGTCAAACTATAACTGTAGATACTTCTGGTGTTTTTATAGTTGAAGTTATAGATGTTAATGATTGTTTATCCTTTGATTCTGTAGAGGTTATCTTCAATGTAAATCCTACAGCGGAACTACCAGATGAAATTACCATCTGTGAAGATGAATTTGCAGATTTAGACGCTGGAAATGTGGGGTCAGACTTCTTTTGGTCTCCTACAAATGAACAAACGCAGTTAATTTCCGTGAATACCGCTGGAGTATATGAAGTTACAGTAACCAATGAGTTCAACTGCTCTACATCAGATCAAACTGAGCTATTAGTAGCCACTTATCCAATGGTGGATTTAGGTCCTGATCAGCTCTTATGTGACGGAGATACAACGCTGCTAAATCCTCAAGTTGATAGTGGGTTAAATGTTAATTGGAATGTTCCTAGTGGAACCACCTCTCTTGAAGTGACAGAAACAGGAACTTATCAAGTAATAGTAGATAATGGATTCTGCTTCAGTAGTGACGAGGTGAATTTAGTTTTTAATAGCGTTCCTAGTAATAATCTTTTGGAAGAAACTACGGTGTGTTTTGCTACGCAAACAGAACCAGTAGCATTAGATGCTACCAACTTCGGTTCTACTTACCAATGGAATACCGGTGAAACTACTCCTATCATTTTGGTAGAAGAACCAGGGATATACAGCGTAAACATAACATCACCATTTGGCTGTGAGGCTTCTTACTTCACTGAGGTAGTTGAATTATGCTATGGGCCATACATTTATATTCCGAACTCATTCACTCCTAATGCTGATGGTATTAATGATGTTTGGAAAGCCGAAGGGATTTTCATCCAAGATTTCGAAGTACGAATTTATAACCGCTGGGGAGAAACAGTATTTATGAGTAATGATGTAGATGAACCTTGGCTAGGAGAAGATGAAAAAGGTGACTACTGGGTTCAGAATGGAGTATATACCTATCAGCTGAGATTTAAATACTTATTGAATGAATTCGGCACAATTTCAGACTGGACGGAAAGAGTTGGTCAAATTACAGTGGTGAGATAGAGGAATTTTCTCTTACTCATTAATTTCAATAAACCGCTGAATATTCTTCAAAGCCCCGAACACCACTAGCGTGTCCGTATCATAAACAATAGTTTCGGCATTCGTAACACCAATTATATGCTCTTCGGCTAAGAGTTGGCCATCTTTTTTGACTTCGAAAACACGTTTCAGTGTAATTAAGTTCAGCTGATATTTATCATTCAGTTGAAGTTCTTTCAGTGTGCTGTTGGCTATTTTTTTAGGTGCTTTAATTTCAGCTATTTCGTATTCATCTGGAAGCTGAAGGAAAGCGGTAATATTAGGATTAATGAGCTTTTCAGCTACACTTTCAGCTACTTCCTGTTCAGGTAGAAGGATTTCTTTTACTCCTATTTTCTTTAGAATTTTCTCTTGGTTAGCCCCAGTGGCTCTGGCTATGATTCTCTTCATGCCTAAGTCCATGAGGTTAGAGGTAGTAAGAATCACACCTTCAAAATTTTCACCTATAGCCACCACCGCTGCATCGAAACCTACTAGCTCTTGTGCCATAAGCGCTTTTTTATCAGTAGAATCTAATGAAACAGCCAAGGCCACTTCATCTTTAATACTCTCTATTTTTTCTTCACTTAAATCGAAGACGTGAACTTCACTGCCTTTAAAAGCCAGATTTCTGGCTATGGCAGAACCATATTTACCCACTCCGAAAACTGCGAACTTACTTCCTTTCATGACCCCAAAGTTAAGCTCTCTTTTAATATCATTCCGAATCTATAAATGTCCTCGAAGCTATTATATAGTGGCACGGGAGCCATTCTGATAACGTTTGGTTCTCTCCAGTCAGCTATTACACCATTATCTGTGAGTCGGTTAAACAGGTCTTTTCCTTTTCCGTGGGCTACTATTGATAGCTGGCTCCCTCTTTTAGACTTGTCTGAAGGTGTAATTATTTCTAGGTTTTCATTTAAATCCTTGTTGATTTCATGAACTATGAACTCTAAATACCCTGTTAGCTCATCTCCCTTATGCCGTAGGTTTCTCATACCAGCTTCCTCAAAAAGTTCTAGAGAAGCTAGCAGCGGAGTCATACTAAAAATAGGCGCATTACTAAGCTGCCAGCCTTCAGCCGTAGGCATAGGCTGGAATCCTGGTTCCATAAGAAATCTTGATTTTTTGTCATGTCCCCACCATCCACCGAATCGGTGAAGATTCGTATTGCTCGAGTGCTTTTCATGAACATAAACTCCTGAGATACTTCCAGGCCCACTATTTAAGTATTTATAAGTACACCAGCATGCAAAATCCACTTCCCAATCATGTAATTCCAGCATCACATTACCAGCAGCATGCGCTAAATCAAAACCAGCGGTTATACCATGAGCATGAGCCGCTGATGTTATAGTTTTCATATCGAATAGCTGCCCAGTGTAATAATTCACTCCTCCTATAAATACTAAGGCTAGTTCATCCTTGTGAGTACTAATGGCTTCCAGAATATCTTCCTCTCTTATGGTTTCTTCACCGTCTCTCGGGCCTATTTCTACAATGGCTTCTGATGGTGAGTATCCATGGTGCTGAACTTGAGTTTCTAGCATGTACTGGTCGCTAGGAAAGGCTTTTTTCTCACACAGAATTTTAAAACGCTCTGCCGTAGGTCTGTAAAAACTCACCATCATTAAGTGAAGATTAGTGGTAAGCCCATTCATTAGCACTACTTCGTTTTCCTGAGCTCCTACTACCTTAGCCATAGCAGAATTAAAATTCTCATGATAGGAATACCATGGTCGTCTGCTCTCAAAATGACCATCTACCCCGTATTTGCCCCAATCTTCCAGTTCTTCTTGAAATAATTTTTCAACTTTTTTAGGCATTAATCCTAGAGAATTTCCAGTGAAATAGAGGACTTTTTTACCTAAGTGTTCAGGAAACACAAAGTTATCTCTGTATGAATTTAAGGGGTCAGAAGCATCGCATTGCAGCGCGAAATCTTTAGAAAACTGATAGTTCATTTCGGTTTTTTCTTACAGCCAAAAATAGACACAAACCCTCTACAGCTACAGATTTAGTAGTTACTTTACACCCAGATTTTTTAGAATATGGCTACGATTACTACTTTGAGCGAATTTATCATGGACAGGCAAGCGGAGTTTCCGTATGCTTCAGGTGAGCTATCAAGATTACTCACAGACATAGGTATAGCCTCTAAAATTGTGAACAAGCAGGTAAATAAAGCTGGTTTACAAGACATCTTAGGTTCTGAAGGAACGGAGAATGTTCAGGGTGAGACTCAGCAGAAGCTAGATGTCTATGCTGACCTAGCTTTTATAAATTATTTTAAGTCTGGAGGCCTAGTGTGTGGAATCGGTTCAGAGGAGAATGATTCATACTTGGCGTTCGATACGCAGTTGAGCAAAAGAGGAAAGTACGTAGTTCTTTTTGACCCATTAGATGGGAGTTCTAATATAGACGTGAATGTTTCCATAGGAACCATTTTCTCTGTTTTTAGAAGAACCAGTAGTGTAGGAGACTTAGTTAACATCAATGATTTTCTTCAACCTGGTGTAGAACAAGTGGCAGCTGGTTATGTCATCTATGGGAGTAGCACTATGCTTGTTTATACTACAGGTCACGGTGTAAACGGATTCACGTTAGAGCCGAGTATAGGAGAATTTTGTCTCAGCCATCCGAACATGAAAATCCCTGAGAATGGGAAGATATTTTCTGTGAACGAAGGGAATCTCATGGATATGGAAAAGCCCGTTCAAGAGTACATAGCTCATTGCAAAGCAAACAAATACTCAGCACGTTACATCGGCAGCTTGGTAAGTGACTTCCATAGAAATTTAATCAAGGGAGGAATCTACATTTACCCATCCACTAAAAAATCTCCTAAGGGAAAACTGCGGTTACTTTATGAGTGCGCTCCTTTGGCTTTTATCATAGAGCAGGCAGGAGGCTTGGCCACAGATGGTGTAAGAAGGGTGATGGATATTCGTCCTACGGAGTTACATCAGCGTATTCCGTTTTTTATAGGTTCTAAGAATATGGTAGAGAAATCTATGAAAATGATAGCTGCGCAAAACAAAGCCAAATCGAAGGTAAAGACCTAAGATTCTCTACTTTCCATCCACTTAGAAACGTACTTGCCTATAATATCATACTCGATATTAGCGGTATCTCCTACTTTCATACTCCCGAAAACAGTGTTCTCGTAAGTAAAAGGAATAATAGCCACATCGAACTCGTTTTCTCTTACATCTGCTAGTGTGAGACTGGTTCCATTAACCGTTATAGAGCCTTTCTGAACCATTAAGTTGTTTTCAGCATCATTTATGCGGAAAGAGATTCGCCAGCTTCCATCTTCGTTTTGAATATTGGTGCACGTAGCCATACCATCCACATGCCCTTGGACTATGTGTCCGTCTAACCTGCCATTAGCTAGAGTGCATCTTTCTAGATTCACAACTGAACCTTCCACCAAGTCGCCCAGGTTACTTAAGTCCAGAGTTTGTTTGATAGCTGTAACTACATGAGAGGTTTCATCTTTTTCTATAACTGTAAGGCAGACACCATTATGAGAAATACTCTGGTCAACTTTTAGCTCTCTAGATATATCTGATGTGATAGTGAAGTCTATGTTTTCACCCTCTCTTTTTATGTGCTTTACGGTTCCTAAGCACTCAATAATTCCTGTAAACATTAAAATTTAGTTAGAAGATTGTTTTTGCCCATCGAAGAGACTGATATTACCTGAGTATTCTTCTTCTCTAACTCCTGTAAGCAGTGTAGTGTACACTTTAATAGTGTAAAAATACACTCCATCAGAACTAATATCTCCAGTATCCATGTTCTCACCTTTCCAGTTAATGTCTGGGTCTGTCGTCTCGAACACTGGAGTTCCCCACCGGTTATAGATTACCATATCTATACTATCTACATACCTGTATGGAAATGGTCTGAAGGCATCATTAAATGAATCACCTTGTGGAGAAAACACGTTAGGGAGCTCGTATTCAGGACAGCTTTCTGTGCATATTTCTAAACTCGGTAAACTTTCATTCTGATTAGGCACACCTCCTATTCCTGGAAGGATAGAATCCAGCGCAGTCATATAAAAACACCCAGTAATATTCTCTTCGTTCACATATTCGAAAGTAGTATTGGTAGGATCGTCAATTGTGGTTAAAAGCTCATATTCTGCATCCGTGAAGGGTTTGAAATAAATCTGATAACTAGTAACGTCATCAGCACAGCTTTCATTAGGATTATTCCAGGTAAAGCTAACAGTAGCTGTTTCACAATCTCCCTCACCCGTAAGTTCTGGAGGACAAGGAGAAGTTAAGTCCACGGGTGATGAGCATACTTGCTGACTTAGGTTCAAAACAGGATTAGGGAGCACGTCTAAAGAACTATTCAAAGAGCCCAAAGTCTTTACGTAATAACAGTACTCTACATTATTCACTAATCCTGTATCTACATAATAGTCCTCTTCTGTGGATGCTAAGAATTCAAACTCATCAGTCTCTTGATTTAACTTAAAAACTTCTACTGTATTATTCTCCCAACTCGTGGTGCTTGACCAGTCAAGAGTCAGTTCATTATCATCTTGAATGAGGTTTAAAAATACCGTAGTGCTCTCGGCAGAACTAAGAACATTACCAAGAGCATCTTCTAAGACTACTTGATAGCCATGCTGTAAATCTACTGTGTTTATATTCTGATGTATAAACGTACGAGGTAGCGTAGCTATAAATGGTGAAGTAGGAGTTTCTAAAATTAACTCTTGTTCATTTGTGTTATCTGGAGAATGATAAAGCTTATAAGTGTAAGGTGCTGTTAGTAAAAGTGTGTCTTCAGTTATGGGTGGAGCCCAGTGCACCGTGTCTACACCTGCTACCGCATCAGTAACACCTATGCTGGCCTTAGTAATTACAGGTATAATTAAATCTATACTATTACATACCTCCTCAGAAGCTATGCTTTCAGAACCGTTATCAAAACAAGCTACTATGATATAACACGACTCTATACCGAAGTCTATTTCTTCATCATCATAATAAGTCGTTTCTTCTGAAGAGATAGTGGCTATTAAATCATAACCAATACCATCTGGAACACCCGTTTCACAAAACCCTGGAACAAATCCAGAAGCTCCTGTCCGCTGGTAAATTTTATAAGCTACTACTTCATTACAGAAATAATCATCCCACTCCACATCGAATCCTAACCCATTAGGAGTTACTGTAATATTCTCTACTGGTGGCGCTATTACTTGAATTGAAAGTTCTGAAATATCTACTAGTTCAAATTCATTACTCGAATCTTCTCCTCTAAATAATACTTGATATGCTCCAGGTCTTACTTCCTCGCAGTCCGGTGCCCAGGTGAATTCACCAGTGGCAGGATTTCCTGAAGTAGATGAAAATGTAGCTGTGTTCACCACTTCGGTTAAAGGGCCTCCCACCGCCTCTAGAGAAACTTGAGAAATAGCATCTACTCCTTCCACTTCGAAGTTCAATACCTCGCCTATGGTAATACACGTATCATTAAACTGAGTGACTATAGGCGGGTCATTTGCACAGAAGAGAACTTCTATCTGCATATCTCTAACTACATACCCGATCAGGAAACCGTCTCTATATTCCTCTATTCGAATGGCCATGTTGTATTCACCCGCTAGTCCTGGAGAGTCCCAAGTA
The DNA here is from genome assembly GCA_964616995.1 of uncultured Comamonadaceae bacterium. Lineage (GTDB taxonomy): Bacteria > Bacteroidota > Bacteroidia > Flavobacteriales_D > Sanyastnellaceae > ASP10-05a. The sequence continues at coordinate 3,324 of CAZTVP010000007.1, read as the reverse complement.
ATCGTACCAGTGACTTCATTTAAATCGAAGGTATCATCTATGTTATCTATTCCGTCTATTTCTATTTCATTCGGCAGCACCCAACTTGGAATATCTTCTCCATCCAGCCCTCTACACGATACTAGTTTGTAAACCAGAGAGTCGCCATCTACATCAAATGCTCCAGGGTTATGTTCCCAAACACTATTAAGGCATGCTCTATCTTTAGCAGGATAGAGCAGCTGCACAGAATTATTAAAACCTAAAAAGGGGTTAATGACCAGTAATGTCTCTATGTAGAATGGTTGAGAAATGGATTCATCCATATTGATCACACCACCGTTTCTATTAGGGTCTTCCATGCTGATGAGGTAAGTTCCAGCTCCAGGATAAGTATGTACAGTAACGTACTGATTAATTCTAAAATCATCTGGAGAGATAATTCCTACGGGTGGGTCTGCCAGAGTTCTAGCTATACTATCTATGGGAGCGCCTTCAGCTTCATCTCCGAATCTAATGTTTAGATATGGTCTATCCGCAGGAGCTGATGCTTTCGTACAAGTGGTGATGGTTATCTCATACCTAAAATCAGTCGGGTCAGCAGGCTCCACTTTTTTATATGTGATTTCTCCCGCTCTATTATGCGTTGCAAAACACAGTGAAACCGTACCCAAAATCAAGAGCAGTATGAGGAATATTCTTTTCATTTTCAGCTGTCTGTAAAAGTAAGCAATGGGTACATGTATAATACAACGAATCTGTGTCCAAAATTAGTGAGTCAAATAGGTCACGGGAACTAATAACGGTACAAAAAGAGTTAACTTTGACCCTCAATCTGAGCAGTTTTTGGATGGGAGTAAGCCAAACATTGCACCGCAGAAAGGAGAACATGAAGAAAGAAAGAAAAAAGACTTACAGGTTAGGCATTACTATGGGAGACGCTCATGGAATAGGGCCAGAAATAATACTAAAAGTATTCAAGGACCCTAGAATGTTTGAGACTATTCAGCCTGTGGTTTATGGAAGTATTAAGGCATTAAAATATTATAGAAACTTATTTGAGTTTCAAGATTACGGACTGAAAGTTATAAACTCAGCAGATGAGTACAGCGGAAGACAAGTAAATGTAGTGAACGTAGGTGATTTGGATAAGGTAGAGCCTGGCACACCATCTAATCAATCAGGAAAACTGGCTTTTGAAAGTTTAAAAAGAGCTACAGAAGATTTAGCTGCTACTAAAATAGACGCACTCATAACTGCACCTATAGATAAGGATACCATCCAGAGCGATGAGTTCAAGTTCCCTGGGCATACAGAGTACCTAGCAGACATGAGTAATGTAGAAGAGTGTCTGATGCTTCTTATGACGGATTACCTTAAAGTAGGTGTAGTCACTGGGCATTTACCTCTGAAGGAAGTAGCTGCAGCCATTTCTAAAGAAAAGATTAAGACTAAGGCTAACCTTCTTTTAGAAAGTCTAAAGAAAGATTTTGGTTATGAAAGACCTAAGCTAGCAGTTTTAGGCTTAAACCCTCATGCGGGAGATAATGGACTGCTAGGTTCTGAAGAAAAAGAGATTATTAATCCAGCCATAAGAGAGTTAAAAGAAGAAGGTAATGTGGTGTATGGACCTTATTCTGCCGATGGTTTTTTCGGTTCAGATGTGTTTAAGTCTTTTGATGGTGTGTTAGCCATGTATCATGACCAAGGACTTATACCATTCAAGGCACTAGCGTTTAATGAAGGAGTGAATTACACTGCAGGGTTACCTATAGTAAGAACTTCACCAGACCATGGCACTGCGTATGCCATAGCTGGTAAGGGGCAAGCAGATGAAACCTCTATGCGCTGTGCTATCTTTACGGCTTGTGATGTGGTAGATAAGAGAAAGCACATTAAAGAAATAACTGAAAACCCACTCGCGGTTAAAGCTTAAGTCTCTGAATTATTCAGCCTTGGTTTGTCATTTTATTTAGCTAAGGTTGATGTTTTGCTAATTACAAGGTTATTATTATCTTTGCGCTCCCTTAAAAATTAGGGATGGCTGACAACGGTTTATATAGAATACCATTCATAGGTTTAAAAAATGGTATTCATCATTATAAATTCGAGGTGGGCGAAACGTTCTTTTCTAAGTTTGAATTTGCAGAAGAAGTTAAGGGAGAGTACAGCTTTGAAGTAGAGTTAGAAAAACTCACTAATCAGATGAACCTCTTTTTTGAATTAGATGGAATACTAGATGCTGTGTGTGATAGATGTGGAGATAGATTCTCACTACCGATAGATGGAAGGTTCGCATTAGTAGTAAAGTTTGGTGAAGAAACTTCTGACTTAAGTGATGATTTAATCGTACTTGGCCCTAGTGAACATTTTATAGAACTAGATCAGTTGTTTTTTGAATACATTCATTTAAGTGTTCCTGCTAGAACTGTGCATGAAGATGAAAGCGACTGTAATCAAGAAGCTTTAGAAGCGTTAAGAAGATTCGAACTAAAAGAAAAAGAAGAAGAAATAGACCCGAGATGGTCTGCATTAAAAAAGTTGAAATAGGAAAATAGATAGATATGGCACATCCTAAAAGTAAAATCTCTAAGCAGAGAAAACGTAAGAGAAGAACACACTACAAGGCAGAAGAACCTACATTAGGAACTTGCCAAACTACGGGCCAAGCTCACCTTCTTCATAGAGCGCACTGGCACGAAGGAAAACTTTACTACAAAGGAAAAGTAGTAATGGAAAAAGAAGCTGAATAAAGTATAGACTTTATCCCACAATATGTTGAATACCGATTATTTACGTAATCGGTATTTTTTTTATGCGTACCATAGGAGTTTAAACCTTCAGATTTAAGGTTTTTCCGTTGAAAAACAGGGTTTTAAATGTTAGTACTCATGTAAATAGTATTAACAATCGGGCTTAATTTTTTGGCACTGTATGCATATCTATTACTTTAGCACCCCTTAAACCTGAAATGCAATATGGGAAATTTAAAAGCAGCTATAACTGGAGTAGCAGGCTATGTTCCTGAAGATGTGCTCACTAATAAAGACTTAGAAAAGTTAGTAGATACTACTGACGAGTGGATAAGAACGCGCACAGGAATAGAAACTAGACATATACTTAAAGGTGAAGGTCTGGGTACTTCAGACATGGCGGTGGAAGCCATTAAAAAGCTTTTTGCCAAGACCAATACGAATCCGGAGGATATAGACCTTATTATATGTGGTACTGTAACTTCCGACTATAATTTTCCATCTACTGCCAATGTTATTTCTGATAAAATAGGAGCAGTAAACGCATGGAGCTTTGATATTAATGCTGCTTGTTCTGGTTTTATTTATTCTT
>CAZTVP010000006.1:11386-17289 GCA_964616995.1 uncultured Comamonadaceae bacterium | reverse complement strand
ACTTTAGTGGGAAAAAAATTAATCTTCAAAAAGAAGAAGTGTATTCTATTTCTAGTGAAATTTTATCCGAATTACTTGAGTTTTTAGAAATGCTAGATGAAGTGAAATCGAAGGTTCTCAATTCTGTAAGTAAGAAGTGGGGTGAGAAATTGAGTAACATTAGAAATGAGTTTCATAAAGAGTTTAAAAAGATGGGTTTGTTGGACAACGATGAAATCTATGATGGCTTTTCAATACTTAGATTTAAGAAAGAACTAAAGGCTGAACATATTCATTTAACTCATAATGGATCAACTTCTGTTCATTCTGACTCTGAAAAACACAAGGAGTTCTTATTCGAATTTTGTTTAAATGTGCCTATCTCTGATTTACCCGAGGTGTCAATAACATTTGAGCGATTGGATTTAATCGACTACGATCCAGATTTGTATTGTGAATGGTTAGATATCGTTACTGCAAATTTGGACGAAGATTTACCAAAGAAATCAAAGACAAAGCAACCTTAAAAAATAAATCCCGTCTTTCTCTTGCACAGCTGTAAATTTCAATTTTAAATTTGCGGCCTGTAAAAAACAGAAGTTTAATTAGTTAAAAACCCAAAGAAAAATGTTTGATCGTTTATACCAAGCAGAAAGAAGTTCGACAGCACCAGGTGCTAGTCTGAACCAGCTTTGGGCCATATCTATTCCCGAGAAGTAAAAAGTATTACTCCATGATAGAAAAGCCCGAAGCCAAAAAGTTTCGGGTTTTTTATTTCTGCTGATTTTCTAGCACTCCCGAAACTAAGCTGACTGAACAGTTCAGTTAGCAGTTATTCATCCAACTAATTAGTTATGGGAAATAAGTTAAAAGGAAAAGACCTGATCAAATTAGGCTTTCCGCAAAACAATACAATAAACATCACGCTCGGTCAAATATCCAGATACCGTAAGCGTGTGAAAAAAGAACGAATTCTTCAGGAGGCAAAAAACGTATTGCAGAATCCTGAAGAGTATATGGGAGATGCCGTGTGGGGAAAAGTAGCTGAGGGCATGATCAAACCAGTAGAAGTGCGCATGAACCAACTCATGAATCAGAGAGCGCCTTTTAGCATTTTCGGAGAAAATGAAATAGATGAATTTGCTAAACGCCAACTCTTTGATTCACTGAAATTACCTGTGGCGGTTTCTGGAGCGCTCATGCCAGATGCGCATGTGGGATATGGGCTGCCTATAGGTGGGGTTTTAGCCACTGAAAATGCTGTAATTCCCTATGGAGTAGGAGTAGATATCGGTTGTAGAATGAGTCTTTCTGTGTTTCCAATGAAAGCCAGTTATATCAAAGGCAAACGATTTGCCTTAGAAAATATGCTGAGAGAACACACCAAATTTGGGATGTACGAAACACATAAGATCAAACACGATCATGAGTTATTCGAAAGAAGTGAATTCAAAGAAGTTCCTCTACTTAAAAAGCTGAAAGACAAAGCTTACAAGCAGCTAGGTACTTCAGGAAGCGGAAACCACTTTGTGGAATTTGGTATAGCCAATTTCTCTGATGGTAACCCAGAGCATGGAATTCCCGCTGGAGAATACATAGCTCTGCTCACACATAGCGGCTCGCGAGGATTGGGAGCAAACATTGCTAAGCACTATACTTATTTAGCTGCTAAGCAGTGTCCACTTCCTAAGCAAGTGAAACATCTGGCATGGCTAGATTTGGATACACATGACGGACAGGAATACTGGATGGCTATGAACTTAGCTGGAGATTATGCCAAAGCCTGTCATGATAATATCCATTTCAGAATAGCAAAGCTACTAGGCAGCAAGCCACTGGTGAACATAGAAAACCACCACAATTTTGCTTGGAAAGAACAGGTAGGAGACAGGGAGTTAATCGTTCACAGAAAAGGTGCTACGCCAGCGGCTGCAGGAGTGCTAGGAATAATTCCAGGCTCCATGACTGCTCCCGGATTTATAGTAGAAGGACTAGGAAATGAGGCCAGTTTGAATTCAGCTTCTCACGGAGCAGGAAGGCTACATTCTAGAAGAGCTTGTAAGTCCACTTTCACTCGTTCTGTTATTAAAAAAGAACTGGATAAACATGAAGTGTCACTCATAGGAGGCGAAATAGATGAGGCGCCTATGGCTTATAAAAACATAAAAAAAGTCATGGCTAATCAGCAGGAATTAGTAAAGGTTCTGGGAACATTCACTCCTAAGATAGTGCGCATGGACAAATAAACTTGATGAGTAAAATGGAAAAATTAATTATTCAATTTACCTCAGGTAGAGGTCCGGTAGAGTGCTGTTGGGTAGTTTATAAAGCGGTGCAATGCTTTTTAGAATCTGCCCACGCGCATTCCATTAAAAGTGAAGTGCTTTCTCAGGTAGAAGGACCTGAGAAGCACACGCTTTTTTCAGCTCTGGTGGCTGTTGAAGGAAAGGAATTAGATGTGTTTTGCAACGCATGGACAGGAAGAATTTTATGGATAGGACAAAGTCCATTTAGAAAACACCATAAACGAAAAAATTGGTTCATAGGTGTAGAAACTTTTAGTTCACCTTCTTATCCAGCAAAGATTAAAGATTCAGAACTGAGCTACCAGACTTTTAGATCTGGTGGAGCAGGAGGTCAACATGTGAATAAAGTAGAAACAGCCGTGAGGGTAATACACAATCCTTCAGGTTTAACTGCTTACTGTTCTGATAGCAGATCTCCACTGATGAATAAGAAAAGAGCAAAAGTAAAATTAGAACAACTAATAGAAATTAATAAGTCAAGAAGAATTAAAGAACAGATTCAATCTGGGTGGCAAAGCCACAATACACTCGAAAGAGGAAATCCAATTAGAATTTATGAAGGGAAGAATTTCAAACTGACTAAACAATTAAAACAATGGACAGTATAAGCGATCAGTATTTAGCAAAAGCCATAGAGAACTATCCTTTTAGTTTATCTGAGGCGGTGGAGTCACTGAATTATGCATTATCTCATGATGATGAAAATCCGGTGGCACTGAAGTTAATGGGACAAGTTTACGCGGAACAATTGAGAGATTTCCCTGCGGCTATTTCCTATTATCATCAAGCATTGGCTTCAGACGCTCGATATGCAGAGGTTTTTCCTCACCTAATATCTGCGCTCATAGAGAACGGAGATTATGAGGAGGCGTTAAAAGCCGGGGAGTATGCCTTAAAATTGAAAGGCACTAATAAGGGATGGATTTTATTACTCATAGGTTTCTGTTATGAATATATGGAAGAGTACAAGAAAGCCTTGAAGAGCTTTAAGCTTGGTAAGAAATCCGCCTACAATTCCTACTTCATGGATCATTTAGATTCTTGTATGAGAAGAGTAAAGGAGAAAATGCCTAAAAAGAAGAAATCTAAAAAGAGTAAAAAGGCTAAAAAAGGAAGAAAAAAGAAGAAAAAAGAAGAAATAATGCGTTGCAATGGCTAAAAACACCTAAAAAACGCATAAAAATGAAAAATTAATAAATAGTAAGAAATAGAGCAATAAATGCATGAATGAATTGAGAGACAGTCAATTACTAAAAATGTGTGTTTTCTACCTAAGGGTGGGTCAGAATTGTATTGCCTACTAATAAATAAGTAAATGATAATCAATTAAATAAATTGAAATATTTCTTGTGAGAATGAAATAGTAGTTTCACATTTGCACCGCCAAAACGAAAAAAGGTTTTCTACCTTTTGAATAAATGTTGAGGCTTTAAATACAATAGAAATGATACATAGAATAGAACATAAAATTTTTAACCCTCAGTGGATTCTCCTGACAGCTATCTGGATTAAAGATGAATGTCTTCGTGCCTGGTTACAGGATTTTCAGTCGGAGCTGTTTAGTTATCCGAGTGAAAAGGAGTTTTATGTGGAGTGTGTGTTTAGTATGAATTGATAATAGTAATATTCAATTATAACTAAAAGCGCCTCCATCGGAGGCGCTTTTTTTATGACACAAAATTTAAAAGGAGGGCAAGTTTAAAGTGAGTAATTGAATGAAAAGATGCCTTAGATAAAAGATTACTTCTTGTCCTCCAAAATATTGGAAGTGTTGAGCATCCCGATAGCTATCGGGAGGTTGGCTCGCCTGACTGTAACTCAGGTCTCTTCGGAGCATGTAGGTTCGAATCCTACTACTTCCACCAAGCACTGGTCTGGGTGATATGACTGTCTCTCATGCCACCATTGATAGATCAGTGCTTTAAACTCGAGTAGTAGAGGAGTCAGGATTATCTCGCCTCATTTGGGATGAGGAGCACGCAAGTTCGAATCTTGCCTACTCGACAAGAAATTACTCTGTAGTGTAATGGTAGCATGTAAGACTTTGAATCTTACGGTGCAGGTTCATCCCGATAACTATCGGGACCCGCCAGAGTGACTAAAAATGCAGAAGTGGCGGAATGGCATACGCGCCTGACTTAGGATCAGGATATTGAGAGTTCGAACTCCGAGTGAAACGATCACCGCAGGTAGTCTCTCCTTCTGTACTAAATGCTCCATTAGCCCAATTGGCAGAGGCAAAGGACTTAAAATCCTTTCAGTCTAGGTTCGAATCCTAGATGGAGTACACATTATTGAGGTATAACTCACTTGGAAGCGTATCGTGCTTTTAACACGGGAGTCCTAGGTTCAACTTTGAGCAAAGCGATCACCGGAGGTAACCCTAGTGCCTCAACCATTATGGTGTCTATAGTTTATGCGGTAAAACACTTCACTGTGAATGAAGAGAACAGAGTTCGAGCCTCGTGGACACCCAAAATGAAACAGTAGCATATTTGTTACATGCGCTAGATTGAAGCTCTAGAGATATAGGTTCGATACCTGTCTGTTTCACAATTAAGATGAAGAATAAGTACCCAGTGATGCTTCTCTTCTATGATGTTTAACTCGCTGACAGAAACTTAGTGATATGAAACAGTATCAAAAAATTCAAACGGTTTTTTTCAGTGAACATGAGATGGACCGGAAAGTGACACTGAAGGAATCAATGACACTTGATCAAGCCATTTCATTTTTTGAAAAGGGTGAGATAAAGGAGCTAGAGAATAACGATATCATCACACAAGAATTCTTTATGAAGCCTCTGTTGAGAATGGCAGATAGAATAGTGTAGTAATATGTTTTAGTGCTGCGCAAAATCATTGCGCAGTTAGTTTGAAATATTTGTGGCGTTGATTGAGGAAGGAGAGTATTCCCCCAGGGTAATAGGACTCTGGGGTGAGTTAAAATAGGAATATAGTTTAATGGATAAAATGCTGGGTTTCGACCCCAGTGATGAGGGTTCGACTCCTTCTATTCCTACTAAATCTTCCTCAGCGCAATAAGGCGCTGAGGTTCCTGAAAGGGAACTTTCGGAAAACGATCTTTAAATAAGAAATTAGACTGAAAAGTCTTGAACGAACTGGTGGAAGCTGTTTGGTGTTTTTATACAGCGCCATGTTATAATCAGATGCAGAGGATTGTATTTCTGTTTTATATCTATGAATAAACCAGTACCATGAAAATTAACCTCAAACGTTAAATTTTCACCATTGGTCACGCAGGTTCGAATCCTGCCAGGACTGCAGAGTCCTGTGGCGGAGCGGTTAAACGCACTGAATTTAGGTTTCAGCGACTATAATTGGTAGAGCAATACACTGTGGATGTATGGGTTGGTGGTTCGATTCCACCCCTTGGCCAGGTAGCTCAGGCCCCTTTTAAGTTCAAGAAATCAGTTTTGTGAATCTGGTAAGGGAGGAAAAGGAAAGCATTGCCGCGCTATACATTTCCTTCTGAACAGTCTGGTTATAGCCAGAGCTATAAAAACAGATCTCTGAGAAAATCTGCTCTATAATTTAATAAAAGAGATGGAGTGGTTTGGACAATTGATCCCTTTTTATATGGTCATTTTAAGTGGAA
>CAZTVP010000006.1:0-11376 GCA_964616995.1 uncultured Comamonadaceae bacterium | reverse complement strand
TTCTGACTGGGATCACCTTTGCTCCGCTAAAACCAGATGGATGAATAGAACTGGTTTCTTTTTAATGTAAAACTGTCACCTAGGTGACTTAAATATAAATGTCATGTTAAGAGTAAAAATTAACACGTATGAAAAAGGTCTGGTGTACCAAGACCAAAAGTTAGTAGAGGTTTTAGAACCAGGTAAATATTGGATGTTTGGAAGCAAGCAAGTGATACGAATCAGTACGCTCAGCAGGTTTATGCCTAAAGATGATCTTTCTCTTTTATTAAAGAATACGGCATTGGCTGCTCAATTAGATGTACTAGAGATTACGGATGAGCAAGTAGCCTTGGTATTTAAAAACGGCATTTTCCAGAATATTCATCCTGAAGGAAAGTATGCGTACTGGAAAACTCCGATTGAATATACGTTCAAAATACTAGATATGACAGCCTTAAGAGTAGAATCTGGATTGTCTAAAAAGGTAATGAACCATTTGGTTTCTATCGGTTTAGTGAAAGCTGTAGAAGTTAAGAATTATGAAACTGGTATGCTTCAAGTAGATGGTGAATTTTTAGAACAGTTGAAGCCTGGTTTGCATTACTTCTATGCTCAGCTTAGAACTGTAAAAGAGGATATCATAGATAATAGACAGCAGTCTTTGGAAATGTCTGGTCAGGAAATCTTGACGAAGGACAAGGCCAACTTGAGAATCAACTTCGAAGCAGCATATAAAGTAGTGGATGCCACTGTAGCTATTCTCCAAAACTTGGATTATAAAAAGCAGTTGTACACCATTATCCAAATGACAATTAGAGAATATGTAGGTGGTTTCACCTTTGATGAACTCTTAAGTCAAAAGACAGAGGTAGGTAAAGCGATTACTGAACTCAGTCAGGAAAGGTGCGCAGAGTTAGGTGTGGAGCTAATGTCTTGTGGTATTAAGGATATCATCTTACCTGGAGATATTAAGGAAATCATGAACCAAGTGTTGGTAGCGGAAAAACAAGCTGCGGCTAGTATGATTATGAGAAGAGAAGAAACGGCTTCTACTAGAAGTATGTTGAACACAGCGAAGTTGATGGAAAACAACCAGATGCTTTACAAGCTGAAGGAGATGGAATTCGTAGAAAAAGTGGCTGATAAAATTGGTGAAATCACCGTTTCTGGTAACGGAAACATGGTGGGCCAATTAAAGGAGATCTTAGGTTCTTCTGCGTAGCAATGAATCTACGAGTATGTATGATTAATTTGTTTTAAAAGACCATCTGTTAGGGTGGTCTTTTTGGTTTTATTCGAAAAGTCTAAAAGAAACATCAGAATAGAGAGAGTCTATATATGAATGAGCATCAATATGAGCATTTAAACAAAATCCAAAATCACTTTCTTTAGCTATATCTAAGTATTCTAGTACTTTATCGTAATGTTTTAATTCTATCGCAACTTCAGCGCTTTTTAGTACTAGATATCCATCTCTTTTTTTCTTTTTGTGTTTAGAATTAACAATTACAAGGGATAAAATTGCAATTGTAAGCAGTATTACAAATATTTTATGAATCGATTTCATTAAAGAGCAAGCTGAAGAGGAAATAACACCAAGGCTAGGCATACTGAAATAACGACAGCTCTGATAACAGGTGATTTAGAAAATTTAGTGCTGAATGGAACAAAAACTTCTTGTGGATGAGAGTACGGTTTTTCTAACTGTAAAAAATCTCTTCCAGGGAGCCTCGCGGATCTCTTAAGAGAAGGTTCTTGGTTTAAAAGAGCACTCTTTTGTAAAAGTCGAATCAAAGAAATAAGACCTATGCCGATTATTATAAAAATACCAATTGAGGCAATTGTTAACTCATACGAGAAATATTCTATTTCATAACCACCAAAGCAGGGGCCACACAAAAGACCTAACTTCATCATCTAAAAATACTAAATTAAAGGCTTAGTAACTCATTTTCAACATTCAATCTTGCTTGCTTCTCTCTCTCTTTTACAAATTCCTTAGTCTTATAGATTCGAGGCATCTTTAAGAAATGTTCGAGAACCTTTTTTCTAGCTGGATTATATAGTAGATCTGGATAAATGGCATATTCTTTCCTGATATTCTTAGAGTATTCCAAGTACTTTTCTTTGGAATCTCCTAAAACACCTAAGTCAAAATCCAATAGGAAGTTAGTATCATTATCTGTCTGAGTTGTATGAGAAGCAGTGGCTATGATTTGATCAAAACACTTCTTGATTTTTTCTTCTGGATAGTCAATAGATCTCAATCGTTCTGCTGCTAGTTCTGCACTTTTTAACTCATTGTCTTTTCTGGTGACTTTGTAGATGATATCATGGTAGAAGATAGAGAACAGAAATGTATCTATGTCTGAGATGTGATGAGAGTATTTAGAGGCTAATTCTATCAAGTAGCCTATATGGTCAAGGTTATGGTAGTGTCTCTTGGAAGAAGAATAATACTTAATTAATTCTTCATAAAGTTCTTTAGTCTTTGATTCTGAGGTCTTGTCTTCTAGCAAAGAATTCCATGTTGAGTGGAAGTGATTCATTTAGTGCCGAAGTTTATAGTTCACTGTAGTTCCATTGTATATGTATTGATGTCCCGCCACATCACATCCGTGACAATTAAAATCGGGGGCATCCAGAATTTTGGTCTTACTCCCTTTAAATACTGTGAATTGAATGGAACATGGATAGCCTTTTGCTGGCCCTACAAGATTGCCACTATGAATGTAGAGTTGATTGTGCTCATCTCGTTCTTTATGATCAAATAGTTTGGTTTGCAAACCACAGACCTTTACAAATACACTGTCATATTTAGTTTCTGAATGAAATTCAAAAGTATCGGCATGGACATTCAAGTCGTGTGATTTAACTACCCAAATGAAAAAACCTACAATTCCGATAGCTATAAATCCAAACACTTGAAATTTGCCATTTGAAACGATATAGTCACTGTATGATTTATCAGCTGGACTATCATATTTTTTGTCTTTGGACATAATCCTAAAAATACAATCTTTTTATTTCCTCCAATACCTCAAGTCATTTCGACAAAAGCTCATTGCATCACCCAAAGTAGTGTTCAATACACAATTTAATTACGACCCTTAAAATGAAGCAAGACAACAGAGAATCTAGAAGTCTTATATCTTTCATCTTAAATCTCTCTCAAAAACCATTGCACCGCCAAGTCTACCGGAGAATCCAGCAATCGTAATCCTGCCTGCCTGCCGGCAGGTCTAAATTCTAAAATCGTAAATCAAAAAACCGCCCCCAAAATCGGAGACGGTTTCTATCGTTTCATTCAGACCACCATTGCACCTCCAAACCCGGCTAAGAATCTAACAATGCATACAGCAATCGTAAATCTAAATTCTAAAATCGTAAATCGACTTACATCATCCCTGGCATTCCACCTGGCATTCCGCCACCCATAGGAGCAGCTTCTTCCTCAGGAACATCAGTGATTACGCATTCAGTAGTAAGTAGCATACCTGCTATAGAAGCGGCATTTTCTAGGGCTACCCTAGACACTTTAGTAGGGTCTATAACACCAGCTTTAAGAAGATTCTCGAACTTCTCTGTTCTAGCATTGTAACCGAAGTCTTTTTTACCTTCTCTAATAGCTTGAACTATAACAGCTCCTTCACCACCAGCGTTAGCTACTATCTGTCTGATAGGCTCTTCTATAGCTCTCTTTACGATAGCTATACCAGTAGTTTCATCTTCGTTTTCTCCAGCTAATTTTTCAAGACCCTTAGCAGCTCTGATGTAAGCTACACCACCTCCAGGAACTATTCCTTCCTCTACAGCAGCTCTAGTAGCATGCAATGCATCATCTACTCTGTCTTTCTTTTCTTTCATTTCTACTTCAGTAGCAGCACCTACGTATAGTACAGCAACTCCACCAGCTAATTTAGCTAGTCTTTCCTGAAGCTTCTCTCTGTCGTAATCAGATGTAGTAGTCTCTATCTGAGCTTTAATCTGACCTACTCTACCGGTAATGTCTTTCTTCTTACCAGCTCCGTTTACGATAGTAGTATTGTCCTTGTCTATAGTGATTTTTTCACATGTACCTAGGTCTTCTAAAGTAGCATTCTCTAATTTGAATCCTCTCTCTTCAGAAATTACAGTACCACCAGTAAGCACAGCTATATCCTCAAGCATAGCTTTTCTTCTATCTCCGAATCCTGGAGCCTTAACAGCAGCTACTTTAAGCGCACCTCTCATCTTGTTCACTACAAGAGTAGCTAGTGCTTCACCATCTACATCTTCAGCTATGATTAAAAGAGGCTTTCCAGTCTGAGCAGTTTTCTCTAATACTGGAAGCATGTCTTTCATGTTAGACACTTTTTTATCGTAGATAAGGATGTATGGAGATTCTAACTCAGCTTCCATTTTTTCAGCGTTAGTTACGAAGTATGGAGAAAGATATCCTCTGTCAAACTGCATACCTTCTACAGTCTTAAGCTCATCAGAAGTACCTTTAGCTTCCTCCACTGTAATTACACCTTCTTTACCAGCAGCTTTCATAGCCTCTGCTATAAGCTCTCCTATGTTCTTGTCATTGTTAGCAGAAATAGTAGCTACTTGTTCTATTTTAGAAAAGTCTTTTCCTACTGTATTAGACATTTTAGAAAGACCAGAAACTACGTGAGAAACTGCCTTGTCTATACCTTTTTAAGGTCCATAGGGTTAGCACCAGAAGCTACAGATTTTAAACCTGCGCCTACTACAGCCTGTGCTAAAACGGTAGCAGTGGTAGTTCCGTCACCTGCTTGGTCAGCAGTTTTAGACGCTACTTCTTTTACCATTTGTGCACCCATGTTTTGGATAGGATCCTGAAGCTCTATTTCTTTAGCTACAGAAACACCATCTTTAGTAATACTCGGTGCTCCGAATTTCTTATCTATTACTACGTTTCTACCTTTAGGTCCTAACGTTACTTTTACTGCATTAGCTAGTGCATCTACACCTTCTTTAAGTTTAGCTCTAGCATCTACGTCAAAAGAAATATCCTTTGCCATTTTAATGTGTTTTTTTAAATTTTTAGACTTACCTGACTTTGAATCAAGGTTTTAATTAGATAATTCCTACGATGTCGTTTTCTCTCATAATGAGATAGTCCTTTCCATCAATGCTGATTTCAGTTCCAGCGTACTTTCCATAAAGTACTGTGTCACCTTTTTTTACTTCCATAGGCTCATCCTTAGTTCCAGGACCAGCTGCTATTACTTTTCCTCTTTGAGGTTTTTCCTTTGCGGTATCAGGAATAATGATTCCGCTAGCTGTTTTTTCTTCTGCTGCTGCAGCCTCCACGAGTACTCTGTCTTTAAGAGGTTTGAATTTAACTGCCATCTTATTTAGGTTTAAGTGATTAAATAATTCGTTTTTCTCTGCGGTGCAATGTTACAAGCGTTTCACTAGAAACTCTTTCTGTTGACCACGCTTCTCCCCATGTCATAATCTGTGCCACTACCCAGCCCTTGACGAAATGTCAGAGTTTAGAAATCTGTGGGCAAAAAAAATGTCAGCCTGTAGGACAGACTGACATTTATATCGGTTGAAAATGTTCTTTTCTTAGTTTCCTTCTGGTGCTTCTTCAGTAGGAGCGCCTTCAGTATTTTCTATAGTTTCACCATCCTCTGGGATAGCTGTCTTAGGCATGAAGCTAGCAGAAACTATACATAGTACGAAAAGTACTACCATTAAAGTCCATGAACCCTTCTCTAAGAAGTCAGCTGTTTTTTGAACTCCACCTATTTGGTTAGCTCCAGTAAATCCTGAGGCTAAACCTCCACCTTTAGGGTTTTGAACCAGCACGAACAGCGCTAATACTACACTTACTATGATGATTAAAACCGTGATAAATACTTCCATAATTCTATTTTTTTCTTCCCAGCCGTTTAATTCGGGCTGCAAAATAAATGCTTTTTTCTGGATATTTCAAAGAAAGAAGCTGGAAAGCGCGTTTGGCTTTCTGTTTATTTCCCTGAGCCGCATACATCTCTGCTAAAGTCTCAGTTACAAACTCTTCGTCATCTACGAGACTATCTGCTGCAAGGTTCTCTAAACTGTAGTCTTTTGCCTTTCCTCTGCTTATTTGAGGTTCGTTTTTAAGGAACTTACTTATGATGTCATCGGCACTTTTAGAAGTGGCGTCTTCACCACCTTCGAAGGAAGGGTAGGAGACTTCTTGAGCTTTTCCCATCAGCCACTGAATGAAATCATCTCCACTAATGTGCTCCGGCTTTTCTTCCGTCTTTGTCTCTTCCGCAGATGTTTCTTGAGCTTCTTGTTTCTCAGAAAGGTCGTCTATTACTTCTTTAGTAATGGAAACTCCCACCGCTTCAGAAATGATGAGTTCGTTCAGTTCGTCAGTTTTTGATTCTTCCTTTTCCTCTTCAACTTCGTTTTCTACGGCTTCTTTCTGTTCTAATAATTCTTCAGCTGTTTCTAACTTGGAATCTGATTGTTCTAATGGTGTTTCCTCTTCTGTATTCTCCACTGTAAACTCTTCAACTTCTTCCGAGATTTCATCCGCATGGTGTTTAGGCAATTCTGAAATTTCTGAAGCCTCCGTACTGATATGAATAGCAGGAACATCTGCTTCTTTCATTTCTACGGCTGTTTCCTCTTCTTGCTGAGCTTCTGAATACAGATGCACTTGTTCTTTCCAGTCTGAAGGAATGAGTCCTGGTAAATCTGGAAGTTCTGCCATCTGCTCTTCTACTCGTTGGATGGTTTTTTCCAGCTGTTTTTTATGCAGAAGTTTGTAGAGCCTAGTTCGGTCTGAGCAGATGAGCGCTATGCTATTAAGCTCACTATGATAACGACTGTCTCCTGTGTCTTTGAGCGCTTTTATATAAGCCATGCCTATATCTTCGCTCCATGGATATTCGTTTCTCAAGCCTATTAAAAACACCTTTTCTTCTTCAGTGATGTCTAAAGAAGGGTCTAAGAACTGTTCTATTTTTTCTGAGGTTACCAATTTCCTAAGCTGGCATTGTACACATCTTGTGTGAGTTGGTCAACAATTAGCAGAATGAGCTCTTCTTCTACAGAAAGGAAATCTTGGTCGCTCGGATAATCCGTGTACCAAGAGAATCCACGCTCGAAGCTTTTGTCTTTTTCCAGAGTGTTTTCATACTTGACTTCTATGCCTATGGTCAATCTTGACTGGCTAGCAGTTTCACCTTCCTGCACCGATATAGGCTGTATGTCATACCGAGTAATAGAACCTTCGAAATTTAGTTCGGCTTTATCTTCCGTAAGCTGAACACTGGACTGCTGCTGAATTAGGTTTCTTAGTTCTTCAGTAAAAAGCTGACCAGTAAGTGGATTAGCCTTAGGTGCTCTCACATCAAACATATCTACACTGAAAGTCTTAGCTCCAGAATCATCTGTTCCGTAGAAGCTGTAGATTCCGCATCCTACTAGACATTGCACCGCTATAAAAAGAAGGACTAAATTTTTCATCATAAACCTTTATGATTTGAACGCAAGGTAAGTGGATTTATTTAAGTCCGTACTCATTGATTTTTCGGTAAAGCGTTCTTTCAGAGATACCGAGTTCCTTGGCGGCATATTTTCTCTTATTGTTATGCTTCTTGAGTGCTTTTCTAATTAGCTCCTTTTCAGTCTCAGCTAGAGAGAGTGTTTCTTCTACATGAATAGTAGTAGGCTCTCTGTTTTCCTCAGCTCGGCTGAAGGTGTTTACAGAATTAGTAGGAACCAGCATAGTGTCCGATGAGCGAGAATCGGAGGTGTTTTCCTCATAATATTCATCATCAAAAACCCTTCTTATAAGGTCAGAGCTTTCTTGGTCTTGCGTAAAATCAGAACCACTCTTTATCATACGCATTACCAGATTCTTCACATCGTTCATGTCCTTCTTCATATCAAAGAGAACTTTATAGAGAATCTCTCTTTCAGAGAAATCAGCTTGAGACTTTTGGTCGGGTTGAATGACCATAGGTTTCGTACTGAACCCTTGTTCAGGAAGATAGGAACGAAGTGTGGCAGAATCTATAGTTCTGTCATTCTCTATCACACTAATCTGCTCGGTAATATTCTTAAGCTGCCGAATGTTTCCAGGCCATGAATACGACTCAAGGAGAGAAACTGCATCTGGAGTCAACTGAAGAACTGGAATGCTATACTTCTCACTGAAATCGGTAGTGAATTTTCTGAAGAGCAGGTGTATGTCTTCTTTTCTTTCTCTCAGTGGAGGAATGACTATAGGCACTGTGCTCAGTCGGTAGAAAAGGTCTTCTCTAAACTTGCCTTTAGAAATAGCATCGGAGAAATTCACATTGGTAGCAGCTACTACTCGTACATCTGTTTTTATGACCTTAGATGAACCTACTTTTATGAATTCACCCGTTTCCAGCACTCTTAAAAGTCTGACCTGGGTTTGAAGAGGAAGTTCGGCCACTTCATCTAAGAATATGGTTCCACCATCTGCTTCTTCAAAGTAACCTTTTCTGCTTCCAGTAGCTCCTGTAAATGAACCTTTCTCATGTCCGAATAATTCTGAATCGATAGTTCCTTCTGGTATTGCACCGCAGTTTACCGCTATGTAAGGGCCATGTTTACGAGTGCTGAGCTGGTGAACTATCTTAGGCATTACCTCTTTTCCCGTCCCGCTTTCACCATTAATGAGCACACTTATATTCGTAGGAGCTACTTGCGCAGCTACATCTATGGCACGATTGAGAGCAGGCGAGTTACCTATAATCCCGAATCTCTGTTTAATAGCTTGAAGTTCCATCTAAACTAGTTCTCCTTTTAAGGTCATAGTGGTGCAGTCTGTGATTTTCACATCCACAAAAGTTCCTTTCTGAGCATTTCCCTTCGGGAAAACCACCATAGTATTTTGAGAAGTCCTACCTGCATAATCATCATCAGATTTTTTACTAGGTCCTTCTACCAACACTTTCTGTACGGTTCCAACATATTTTTTCACCTGTTCATGAGATTTCTTCATCTGCAGGTCTATCACTTCTGCCAGTCTTTTACCTTTTACCTCTTCAGGAATATCGTCTTCATATTTTCTTTCGGCCAGTGTCTTAGGTCGTTCAGAATACTTGAACATGTAAGCCATCTCGAATCCCACTTCATCCATCAGTGAGAGTGTTTCCTTATGCTGCTCATCTGTCTCTCCACAGAAACCTGTAATGATATCCGTAGAAATAGCGCATTGCGGAGCTATTCTTCTAATGGCTTCTATTCTGTTCAAGTACCATTCTCTGGTGTAACCACGGTTCATCTTTTTCAGAATCTCGTTATTTCCAGATTGGATAGGCAGGTGAATGTAGTTACAAATGTTATCGTATTTGGCTATGATTTCAGCCACATCATCTGTAAGGTCTTTCGGGTGAGAAGTACTGAACCTAATCCAGAGTTCAGGGCATGCTATAGCTACTTTTTCCATTAGCTGCGCAAAGGAAACCGTAGGCTGAGACTCATCTTTTATTTCACCTTTCTTAGTGAGGTTCCATTTGTAAGAATCTACATTTTGTCCTAGAAGAGTTACTTCTTTATAACCAGCAGCAGCTAGCTCCTGGGCTTCTCTCACGATACTCTCTGGGTCTCTGCTTCGTTCTCTTCCACGCGTAAATGGCACTACGCAAAAGCTGCACATGTTATCACATCCTCTCATGATAGAAATGAATGCGTTAATACCATTAGAGTTGAGCCTAACAGGACTAATCTCTGCATAAGTTTCTTCTCTAGAAAGTAGAACGTTTACTGCTTTCTGACCAGTGCCTACTTGCTCTATTAAATTGGGTAAATCTCTGTACGCATCTGGCCCAACTACTAAATCTACTAGCTTCTCTTGTTCTAGTAAAGATTCTTTTAGTCTCTCAGCCATACAGCCCAGCACACCTACCACTAGAGAAGGCTTCTGCCTTTTCATTTTTTTGAAGGTTTGCAGTCTGTTTCGTACTCTTTCTTCTGCTTTATCTCTGATGGAACAAGTGTTCACCAGAATTACATCCGCATCAGATACCTCCCGAGTAGTGCTGAATCCAACTTCACCTAGGATAGAAGCTACTATCTCACTATCTGAAAAGTTCATGGCACAGCCATAGCTTTCCAGCAGGAGTTTTCTTCCAGTCTGAACTTTAGGCTTCACCATAACGGCCTCACCTTGTCTGCTCTCATCTATGGTCTTGTCTCCAGTGTGTAATTCCATGTGTCAGAAAAATAAATTGGGAGAGCAAAGGTACAGTTTAAACCTAGAATGGCTGTGCAAAAAATCTAAAAATCTGACTTTATGTCATGCGGAGAATTAGACCTAGATTCAATCCAATTTTTCATACAACTTATAGTTGTTCCCACTGTAATGAATCACCTGATATTCTCTTTTAACCATCTTATCCAGTTTAGCACCACCAGAATGAAGGCAGTAAATAAACCTAGGTTTCGTGTCTAAAATCTGCTGATACACTTCTTCATCATTCACCTGAAAGGCTTTTTTATGCTCAGGGTCAGACAATACAGTAGGGTGGATGTACTTAATTAATGGAGTCTTGTTAAGCGTATAGTGTAAAATCACCTTTTGAGAATAAAGCTCATCTTCTTCCTTCATTTTTTCGGAGAGGATGGAATGAACTCCTGCTTCTCTATCCGTTTTTAAGGTGAGAGAAAAGAACTGATTAGCGGTGCAAATGATTCCCATCAACACACAAATTACCGTTATTCCTTTCAGCACTTTAGGTTGAACTTCATTTCTGAAATATGCTATTCCATCCATGCTGAAAAAGCAAAAAGGAATCAGCGCTTGCAGGTAATAATGCAAGTGCATTTTCCCAGTAAATAAAATAGCTACCCAAACCAGCACTGGCCATATTACTCTGAGCACAGAATGAGAGAACACCCTTTTTTCTTTTCTAAAATGAACCAATAGTCCAAGGACGGTCAAGACCGTAAATGGAAGATAAAAAAGGTAAAATGAAGCTATGAATTTAACCTTCTGACCGAGCGAACTTCCTGAGGAGTAACCTGAAGGAATTTCTACGCTGGCAAACCACAGTTCATCTAAATGACCGATGGAGAAATAGTAAAGAACCACCATTCCGAGTGGAACAATAAAACCGCTGAACTTAGTCAGCCCTACTTTAAATAATCTTCCTAGACTAAGTCTTCCAGCACTAAAAGCAAAAAGAAATAACGCCAATGTATCGAACGCTACGTGATACTTAATGACAAACCCAATTCCCATGCTTAAGCCCGATAGATAAAGCCACTGAGCTTTCTGAAATCTGATGACTAAATAAAGTGCAAGTGCCGTGAATAAATTAAAAAACAACTCCGTATTACATGACCAACCCCACTGGTCAAGAGATGCTATAAGTGTGTATATAATACCAACGAGAAAAGAAG
>CAZTVP010000005.1:0-17658 GCA_964616995.1 uncultured Comamonadaceae bacterium | reverse complement strand
GTAAAAGCAGACCCCGATTTCCCGAAAGACTTGCCTGCTGATCCTAATGTGTTTGCTGCTAACATGTCTGAATTTGCTCCTGTAATGAATATCAATCTCTCTGGTAATTATTCTGTAGAAGAACTAGAGAAATATGCAGAAAGACTAGAAGATGAAATAGAGAAAGTACCAGAAATAAATAAGGTAGAGCTCAGAGGTGTTACAGATAAAGAAATCAGTATAGAGGTGAACCCTCTTGCCATGGATGCTCGTCAGCTCTCGTTTAACGACATAGCTGGAGCCATTCAGCAGGAGAACCTAACCATTAGTGGTGGTGACGTGGTTCAAGATGATTTCAGAAGAGCCGTTAAAGTGGAAGGAAGATTCAACTCACCAGAAGAAATAGCCAATGTCATAGTGAAGCGTGAAAATCAAGAAGTAGTGTATCTTCATGAAATAGCAGAGGTACGCTTTAGAGAAAAAGACAAAGAAAGCTATGCCAGAGAATTCAATCAATCTGTAGTAATGCTAGACGTTTTTAAACGTTCTGGAGAAAACCTTCTAACAGCTTCTGACCAAATTCAAGAAATAGTAAAAAGCGCTCAGGAAAACTACCTACCTGAAAACATAGGCGTTTCCATTACAAACGACCAGTCCGACCAAACCAGAACTCAAGTGGATGAGCTGGTGAACTCTATCATATTCGGAGTACTTTTAGTGGTAGGGGTTTTACTTTTCTTCCTAGGATTGAGAAATGCGATATTCGTGGGTATAGCTATTCCACTTTCTATGCTATTGTCATTCTCTATTTTAAGCTTCATAGGATTTACACTGAACGTAATGGTGTTATTCTCGCTAGTGATGGCTCTGGGAATGCTTGTGGACAATGGAATAGTGGTAGTAGAAAACATCTATCGTTTGATGGATGAAGGCATGAAGCCGATTCCTGCTGCTAAACAAGGTGTTGGAGAAGTGGCTCTTCCTATCATAGCTTCTACGGCTACTACATTAGCGGCATTCTTCCCGCTAATTCTCTGGCCAGGTATCATGGGCGAGTTTATGAAGTACTTACCTATTACACTTATTGTGGTACTGGCATCTTCGCTCTTTGTAGCATTGGTTATAAATCCTGTGTTTACTTCTGTGTTTATGAAGGTAGAGGAGAGAAAATTGGATAAGGGCAAAGCTGCCAAAATAGCGCTGGTAATGATAATCCTAGGAGTACTTTTCAGCTTTATTTTGACTTGGTTTGGAACCTTACTCCTAGCGGGAGCAGTGTTGGTACTGTTAAACGCTTTTATATTCGAGAAAGGAACGGAGATATTCCAGAGAGGACTGCTTCCGAGACTTGAAAACGTCTATGAGCGTTTCCTACGATGGGCACTGAGAGGATGGAATTCTGCATTGGTTTTCTGGGGAACATTTGGATTACTAATTTTCTCAGTATTCTTAATGGCAGTAGCACCTCCTAAGGTGTTATTCTTCCCTGAGAACGAACCAAATTACCTGAATATCTATGCTGAAATGCCTATCGGTACTGATATCGATAAGACAAATGAAATTGCAACGCTGATAGAAGAGCGAGTGGATTCACTGTTTAGAGCAGACTATGTAGAAGCAAATGGAGACTTAAAAGTGGTTACTTCAGTCATAGGCCAAGTAGGAAATGGTACATCTGACCCTATGGAAGGACCAGCTCTTGGGCCCACTCCTAATAAAGCTAGAATTAATGTGAGCTTTATTAAAAATGGAAATAGAGGAGAGTATGAGACAGTGGAGATTCAAGAACGTGTTAGGCAAGAACTTTCTGACCTAAGAGGTGTGGACATAGTAGTGGCTAAAGACCCTGCAGGACCTCCACAAGGTGCACCTATTCAAGTAGAACTAAGTGGAGAAGATTACTTGGCTTTAGTAGTAGAGGCTAAAAAAGTGAAGGCCATAATTGAAGGGTCACCCATAACTGGATATGAAGAGCTAAAAATAGATGTGAATCTAGATAAGCCTGAGCTACTGATAGATTATGATAGAAATAAAGCTAGACGTTTTGACCTTAGTACTGGTCAAATAGGTGATGCGCTAAGAACCTCGATTTTTGGAAAGGAAATCTCTACGTTTAAATACAAAGACGAAGATTATCCGATTAACATCAGGTTCCAAGAGGAGTTTAGAACAGATGTTTCATCTATCCTAGACCAAACCATCACGTTTAGAGACCCGACTAACGGACGAATAAAGTCTGTGCCTATCAGTGCGGTAGCTACAGCTAAAAAGCAGTCTTCATTCAACCAAGTAAAGCGTAAAGACTTAGACAGAGTAGTGAATATCACGTCTAATGTAGCTGGAAACGGAAATGCCACAGAGATAGTGGGTCAAATCAGAGATTTACTTAAAGATTACGAATTACCTCAAGGTGTGGACATCAGATTCACTGGTCAACAGGAGGAGCAAGCCAAGGAAATGAGCTTCTTGTCTTCGGCATTGGGAATAGCGGTTTTCTTGATATTACTAATCATCGTAGCACAATTCAACTCTATTTCTACGCCACTTATCATTCTGTTTAGTGTGTTGTTCAGTTTAACAGGAGTGTTCTTTGGGCTGCAGTTATTTAGAATGGAGTTTGTAATTATGATGACTATGATAGGAATCATTTCCCTAGCAGGAGTAGTCGTCAACAATGCCATAGTTCTTATAGACTACACGAATCTTATTCGGGCTAGGAAAAGAGCAGAATTAGGATTGGAAGACGGAGAACACCTACCTTTTGAGCACATCAGACCAGCCATAGTGGAAGGAGGAAAAACAAGGTTAAGACCAGTATTATTGACCGCCATAACTACTGTACTAGGTCTGTTCCCGCTTGCATTTGGGTTAAACATTGACTTCGTAGGGTTTTTGAGTACTTATGACGCTAATATCTACGTAGGTGGAGATAATACTATATTCTGGGGGCCAATGTCATTCACCATTATTTTCGGATTGACATTCGCTACATTCTTGACACTAGTAGTAGTACCAGTTATGTATCTTTTCTTAGCTAAAAAGAAATATCAGTGGGTATGGAAGGAACAAGCAGTATAGAAAAACCAGTGAATATAAATATCAATCATATAAGAAGTGAATTTCCCATTCTTCATCAAGAAGTAAATGGGAAACCTCTGGTCTATTTTGACAATGCTGCTAGCTCCCAAAAACCTCAGCAAGTCATAGATGCCATAGATGCATATTACGGTAAGTACAACGCTAATATTCACCGTGGAGTGCATCACCTGAGTCAAGTAGCTACTGATGCTTATGAAGAAGCTAGAAAAACTGCTCAAGCGTTCATAAATGCAGAACACGAGCATGAAGTACTGTTCACTGCTGGAACTACGGACTCTATCAACCTTGTAGCTCAATCATGGGGAAGACAAAACCTTCAAAAAGGTGATGAGATTATTCTCACACAACTTGAGCATCACTCGAACATAGTTCCTTGGCAGATGGTGGCTGAAGAGAAAGGAGCTATCATCAAAGTGGTAGATATAAATGAAGCTGGAGAACTGAATGTGGAAGGGTATAAAAGTTTGCTTTGCACCGCTACAAAACTGGTAGCCTTCAATCATATTTCTAACGCATTAGGAACTATAAATCCGGTGAAAGAAATGATTTCTTTAGCTCATGATGCTGGGGCGCTAGTGCTTGTGGATGGCGCGCAATCTGCTCCTCATATGAAGATAGATGTACAGGATTTAGATGCTGATTTCTACACGTTTTCCGCGCATAAAATCTGTGGACCTACAGGTGTAGGAATACTCTACGGAAAAGAAGAGCATTTGGAAAAAATGTCCCCATGGCGCGGAGGAGGAGAAATGATTAAAACGGTCAGTTTCTCGGGAACTACCTATAACGAATTACCATTCAAGTTCGAAGCGGGAACTCCTCACATAGAGGGCGGAATAGTTATGGGCACTGCCATGGAGTACATGAATGAAATCGGTCTAGAAAACATAGCCGCTTATGAAGGAGAACTTCTAGAATACGCGGTGCAAAAGATGGAAACCCTCGGCTACATAGAATTCGTAGGAACTGCCAGAGAAAAAGCTTCTGTTATCTCTTTCAATATGAAAGGGGCACACCCGTATGATGTGGGAACCATACTGGATAAATTAGGGGTAGCTGTAAGAACAGGTCACCACTGCTGTCAGCCACTAATGGAACGATTCGGAATTCCAGGAACGGTAAGAGCCTCTTTTGCATTCTATAACACCAAGGCAGAAATAGATGCTCTGATAACAGGATTGGAAAGGGCTCATAGGATGTTTGAGTAATATTAGACTAATCAACTTTTTTAAACTCCCATTGTCTTTCAATTACTTTTTCTCTAAGCCACATGTCTTGGTTAGTCAGTTTTTGAATATCATAACTTCTAGGTGACTCACCGTCAAATGTAATTTCTAGATCTTTCTTTCCATCTTCAAAATTCCAGGTGCCATCAGAAACTTCAGTAACCATTTCACCATTCTGTTCAAAAGTAGTTGTTCTGGTGACCCTACCATCTTTATCCATTTCATAAAAGATATCTTCGTTAAGTGCAAAACTTGAAATATCTAAAAGCTCCCAATTACCTGATACTCGGTTTTTAACCGATCTAAAACTGAAAAACGGCCCTTCGTCATACCTAAAACAGCTAGAAAGAGAAAAGAGTAAGACCATTATCATTAATAAAGAGAAAGTAAAAGTTCCTTTAAGCATTTTCTTTTTTTCTCAAAATTAAGTTATTCAGTTTTGGCTTGGTTCCAGTTTTTTTATTGTCCATTTTATAATTCATCCTTCCTCCTACAAGTAAATGTCAAATGTTTTTCTTTGTTTGCTGAAAAATCATCTCTATTCACCCCATGGGAATATTAGAAGCACTCATTTTAGGCATAGTTCAGGGACTCACGGAATTTTTACCTGTAAGTAGCTCAGGACATATAGAATTAGCTCAAAAAATCCTAGGTGCAGATAACCTAAAAGACAAGGAAGCGCTGTTAAGTGTAGTGCTCCACGCTGCTACAGCGCTCAGTACCATAGTAGTCTTCAGAAAAGACATAGCCGAAATCATTCAAGGACTTTTTTCTGGAAATAAGAAGCATTTGAATTTTTCATTGGCTATTATTCTCTCTATGATTCCAGCGGCTTTTGTAGGGGTATTTTTCGATGAGTGGTTAGAGCAGTTGTTTGAAGGAAATCTTTTACTTGTAGGAAGTATGCTACTCGTGACTTGCGGACTTTTATTTCTAGCAGATAGAGCTAAAAACACTAATAAAGAAGTTGGGTTCAAAGACTCTTTTATCATTGGACTAGCTCAGGCAGTAGCCATATTACCAGGAATTTCTAGGTCGGGTTCTACTATCTCTACTTCTGTTTTACTCGGAATAGACAGAGCTAAAGCCGCACGATTCTCTTTTCTGATG
Organism: uncultured Comamonadaceae bacterium; assembly: GCA_964616995.1. GTDB lineage: Bacteria > Bacteroidota > Bacteroidia > Flavobacteriales_D > Sanyastnellaceae > ASP10-05a. The sequence continues at coordinate 12,244 of CAZTVP010000005.1, read as the reverse complement.
GTAGTACCTCTGATTTTAGGTAAAATGGCCAAAGACATTCTAGATGGTAAATTCACTTTTACCTCAGAACTAGCTGTTCCTTTAAGTGTAGGATTTTTAGCATCATTCGTTACAGGTATTATAGCCTGTGTATGGATGATAGCATTAGTAAAAAAGAGCAAGCTCTCTTGGTTTGCTATTTACTGTCTGGTGGTAGGGCTAATAGCTATAGGCTGGGCACTTTTTAAATAGCAGCATAATTAGCTGCCACAGTTTCCCAGTTCACCACATCCATAAATGCTTTGATATAATCACCTCTTAGGTTCTGATACTTCAAGTAGTATGCGTGCTCCCACACATCTATTCCTAACACTGGAGTTCCTAAATCAGAAACCACATTTTTCATCAGCGGGTTATCTTGGTTGGGCGTAGAGCTAATAGAAAGTTTTCCATTCTCATCAGACTTTAACCAAGCCCATCCTGAGCCGAACCTAGTCTTAGCGGCTTTAAAAAACGCCTCTTCGAACTTTTCTACGGAACCAAATCCAGCATTTATAGCTTCAAGTAATTTCCCTTCTGGAGCTTTTTTTCCTCCCGGCTTCATGCACTCCCAGAAAAGTGTATGGTTATAATGACCTCCACCATTATTTCTAATACCAGTTTGGTCGGCACCTACTTTGGCTAATAAATCAGAAATGTCTGCTGCTTTAAAATCAGGAGCATCTTTCAGCGCGTTATTCAGCTTTCTCACATAACCAGCATGATGCTTAGAGAAGTGAATCTCCATGGTTTGAGCATCTATGTATGGTTCTAAAGCAGTATAGTCATAGCCCAGGGTAGCCTGCTTGAATTCAGTCATAGGAGATGAAGAAGAATCTGATGATTCATTCATCTTTTTATCTTCTGATTTAGCTGGAGCAGCTGATTCTCCACAAGAGGTTAACATAGGTGCTACCATTAATCCTGCTGCTGCAGTACCGGAAACTTTTAAGAATTTTCTTTTGTTCATGACTAATTTGCTTTCACGGGCTAATTTACTGGTTAACCCACGAAAAGAATCATGATTCTATGGCTATTTAACCGTGAATGGTTTCTTCTGAACCGTACTTCTGCATCAGAGAGGCTTCGTACTCCAAGTATTCTGCCCATCGTGCATTGGCTTTTTCAGTTCCAGCTATAGTTCTAGCATGTGTTAGAAAAGTAGTGTAATGACCCGCCTCAGAAACCATTAGGTCATAGTAAAACCGTTTTAGCTCAGGGTCTTCTAATTTCTCAGTCAGAATCTTAAAACGCTCACAGCTTCTGGCTTCTATCATAGCTCCTACTAGCAGATGTTCTAGCAGTTGGTCTTCTCTACTACCACCTTTTTTAGTAAAAGCCTTTAGGTCGTTTACGTAAGGGTCTTTTCGCTTTTTATTTAAGCCAAAACCTCTCTTTTTAAGTAGCTCCACCACCATTTTAAAATGACTCATTTCTTCCATAGAAATCTGAATCATTTCATCTACTAACTCCGCGTACTCTGGATAATTCACTATGATGGTTATGGCATTGGACGCAGCCTTCTGCTCACACCATGCATGGTCTATAAGTATGTCGTCTATGTTCTGCGTTGCAATATCTGCCCACCTAGGGTCTGTAGGTAATTTTAATCCTAAAAGTACTTTCTCTGCCATGGCTCTGTGTTTTGCGCAGCGCAAAGATAAAACAACAACTCCCAACAGTACCTCACAACTCACAGCATGTAAGAAAATTCACACAAGACTATAGGCACTATTCTTCTAAACCACAGCGCATAAGGGAAGTATCATTGTACATAGATTTAAACATGAATTTCATGAAACTTACACAGAAGATATTAGTCAGTCTTTTAGCTATCGGTTTTACTGCGAGTCTCTCCGCACAAAACGGTTTTAGAACCCTGAACAAAGCCGACCAAGCATTCTATGAATACAACTTTAAAAAGGCATTGAAGTTTTACTTAAAAACCTATGAAATAGATACTTCTGCACATGTGCTCAGAGGTGTAGCACAGTCTTATGCTTATCTTCAAGAGCATGAAAAAGCTGAGAAATTTTTCGGGAAGCTGGCTCATGTAGCAGAGCCATTGCCTTTTGATATTTTAGAGTATGCTCAAAGTTTAAAGCGTGTAGGTAATTATGATGAAGCCCTAATCTGGTTCGAGAAATACAGAGAGATTTATCCACTAGATCTGAGAGCCAGAAACCACTCGGTAAACTCGTATCATTATAAAAAACTGGCTCGAAATAAGAAGAACCCATTGTTTTTCTCGCTAGATATTAATGACGAGGGCAGCATCCTAGGGTTGACTAAATATGAAGATGGAATCATTTTTAGTAAATCTGAAAACAACGGTTCTTTCGATTTTATGGACTCTCCAGAGATTTTCTTAGACATTCTGTCCGCCAGTCTAACCGCAGAGAAAGAGATAGAACAAGCTAAGTTTCTACCCTTTACGATTAACTCTAATCTACATGATGGGCCCAGTTCTTATCATGACGAATCTAACACGCTGTACTTCACTAGAAATGCAGCCCTTACCAAAGAAACCAAGGAAAATGGTTCTCAACTGGAGATTCTTACCAGTAAAAAAGTAGATGGAAAGTGGCAGGAAGCCGAGCCTTTTAAGTTCAACCATAAAGAATATTCAGTAGGTCATCCTGCTATTTCACCTGATGGAAAAAGTCTTTACTTCATCTCCAACAAACCTGGAGGTTTCGGTGGTACGGATATTTATGTGTGCAAGAAACTGGGTAAAGAATGGGGAGCTCCACAAAACTTAGGCCCAGAAGTAAACACAGAATCAGATGAAATGTTCCCTTTCGTGGCAGATGGAGATGTTTTGTACTTCGCTTCAGAAGGACATGCTGGACTTGGAGGTTTAGATGTATTTAAAACTTATCCGTTCGAGGAGTTTTGGGCAAAGCCTGAAAACTTAGGAGCACCTGTAAACTCAAGAGCTAACGACTTCGGGCTACTAATGATGGCCGAAGGAGAAGCCTACTTTATATCTGACAGAGTAGGTGGAAAAGGAGCGGATGATGTGTACTACGTGAACATCTCAGAGACTAAGAAATTCTTCTCTATTCCTTCTAAACTAATCGAGAATAAAAAAGTAAGTCCTATAAGCGTGGTGAACTTGAAAACAGGCGAAGAAGAATTCTACAGAAAAGGAGAAGCTGCATTCTTGGAATTAGATATTTCAGAGACGGGTTATAAAGTAGCATGGAATCACATGGGTGAGGAAAGAGAAATACTCATCAATGGTGAAAACCAGCAGAGCGGAATGTTCGACATCCAACTGAAAGGACTAGAAGGACTGGAGCCTCAGGACTTTCTTTCTCACATAGAAATAGTAGGAGCTGATTCTCAGAACAAAGTTAAAATAGACCAGAAAGTATGGACGTATGAAAAGATAGAATCAGGAGGTTACTTTTCTGATGACCTTTTCAAACCTAAGAACTATGCTAAGGGTAAAGACAATGTAATTACCATAGACGATGAAGGAAAAGAGCTAAGAGCAGCCACTTATCCTGAGCCTAAGTCGTTCGAAAATTCTTCTATTCTTTTTATAGACCAAAACGCTTCGGCTTCTTTAGAAAAGGAAATGCCAGAACTAGAAAAGCTGTGTTCTCGATATGAAGAGGGAAGCTACTTTTCTATCAAACTTGTACAATCTGAAGAATTCAGCCCCGAAAAAATGGAAGAGTACGGTGCACAAGTAGAACAATACGTGCTTGACCATGGAATTCCATCTGAAAAAATTCAGTTAGAGTGGGTAGAGTCTGAAAGCGCCAATGCATCTGTTTCTGAATCTGATTTAGAAGTATTTATTACTGTAGATGAGAAATTTTCCTTTGTAGAATAACTTCTCTTAAGTTTTATCCATCTGCTATTCGCACAACTTTCTTTTTACTTCTGAAATAGCTCTCAGAGTTTTGATTAATTTCACTCTGTGAAGTTTACAGAACTCGGCCTGCATGACAGTATAATTGAAGCCATTGGATACATGGGCTTTGAAGATGCCACTCCTATTCAGGAGCAGGCCATACCTAAAATTTTAGACGGTAAAGACCTTATAGCCTGCGCACAAACAGGTACTGGAAAAACCGCTGCTTTTATTCTACCCGTGTTGAATAAAATCAGCATTTCTGAGTCCAAGGGCATTAACACATTGGTGGTTTGTCCTACGCGTGAATTAGCGTTGCAAATAGATAAGCAAATCCAAGGATTCTCGTACTTCGTAGGAGCAGATTCGTTTCCAGTTTATGGTGGTGGAGAAGGCTCAGACTGGGACAAGCAGAAAAACGCGCTTACCTCAGGTGCAGATATCATCGTGGCCACTCCAGGTAAGTTGCTCTCACACCTCTCTATGGGTTATGTAGATTTATCTAACCTCAAGCATTTCATCTTAGACGAGGCGGATAGGATGTTAGACATGGGATTCCATGAAGACATTACTAAAATCATCTCGTTTTTGCCAAAGGAAAGACAAAACCTTATGTTCAGTGCTACCATGGCTCCTAAAATCAGGCAGTTGGTGAAGAAGACCATGAATGAGCCAGAGGAAATAAACATTGCGTTAGCTAAACCTGCAGAAGGAGTTTTACAAGCAGCTTACTGTGTATTCGATGACCAAAAAGATGCGGTTATTAAGTCGCTGATTCAAGACAAACCTGAGTGTAAGAGCATCATCATTTTCTCAAGTACCAAGAAGAAAGTAAACACCATAGTGCGCGCACTGAAAGGAAACGGATATGAAGTAAGAGGAGTTTCTTCAGACCTAGAACAGAAAGACAGAGAAGAAGCACTACGCAGGTTCCGCAGCCGAAAAACGCGTGTAGTAGTCGCTACAGATGTTCTAGCTAGAGGAATAGATATCAAGGACATTAACTTGGTTATCAATTATGATGTTCCTAACGATGCCGCTGACTACGTGCACCGAGTAGGAAGAACTGCCCGAGCAGACACTACGGGAATAGCCCTCACCATGATTAATCCAGATGATATGTATAAGTTCAGAAAGATAGAAGAGCTTATAGAGTCTGAGGTGTATAAAGTACCTGTTCCAGAAGAATTCGGGCCGAGTCCTGAGTGGAACCCTAAGGCTAAGAACACTAATTTTAAGGGAAAAAAAAGGAAGTTCTACCGCAAAAAGAAATAACCCGAGATGAACTTGAGAATAAGCTTTTTACTACTCTTATTCATCTACCCACTCACAAGCTATGAACAAGTAGATGACCTAGAAGTGCTTGTTTATGTTCGAGACCTTCATATCACGGAACCTTTGACTAAAACCAAGATTTTAGTCCTCCGCAACAATGAAAAATTCCTAGAGCTTAAAGCAGATGAAAATGCTCAGTTTGAGTTTAACCTTCCACTTGATTATGGATATCATGTTTACGTTCAGTGTAAAGAGTACATCACTAAGTACCTGCTGATAGATACCCGAGGAATCCCAGAAGAAACTAAAGAAGGAGGGTTTAAGATCGATTTAGACTTTAGTCTATTAAAAAAAAGAAAATACTACAGTCAAGACACCCTAAAAGCTCCCATAGGCATAGCTCGGTTTGACAAAGAGAAAGAAACTATAGAATTCGACTTTCGCTACACAAGAAAAAAGATGGTCAGTGTAGATGCTGAGAACCGCAGGGTAGACAGCCTCCACCGTCCTCAATTTGACAAGCTGGTAGCTGAAGGAAAAAAGCTTTCAAAAGCTGGTAAAGAGAAAAAAGCCATAAAAAAGTACAAGCAAGCATTTGAATTAATTCCTACGAATGACTTCATTCGTAGGAAATTAAATTTATACCAAGAAGAAGATTATTCTAAACCCGTATCATGAGCAAGAAAAAAATTTTAGTCCTCACTGGAGGTGGAGACTGCCCAGGGCTTAATGCCGTAATCAGGGGAATTACCCGTGCGGCTATTCAAGATGGAAATTATGAAGTATGGGGAAGCATAGAAGCATTTAATGGTGTGCTTTCTGAACCTAAAAACCTTATTCACCTGACTAAAAGAAATACGGCTGGAATTCATGTAAAAGGTGGAACCATGCTTAAAACCACTAACAAGGGAAACCCGCTGGAATTCCCGGTGCAAGAGGCAGATGGCACTTGGGTAACGAAGGATATCTCTGGAGAGATGATTCAGCGTATTCATGATGAGGGATTTCATGTGGTCATAAACATAGGCGGTGACGGAAGTCAAAAAATCAGCCTCGGGTTACAGAACAGAGGACTAAACATGATAGGTGTGCCTAAGACTATCGACAATGATTTATCGGCTACGGATTACACTTTTGGTTTTAATACTGCGGTGCAAATAGCCACTGAAAGCTTCGATAAACTAGTTACTACAGCTGCTAGTCACAGCCGCGTAATGCTCATGGAAGTAATGGGAAGAGATGCAGGCTGGATAGCACTTCATACTGCTATAGCCGGTGGTGCAGAAGTATGTCTAATCCCCGAGATTCCTTATGACTTAGACAAGATTTTAGAGAAGATAGAATACCGTTACACGCATGGAAAAAAGTTCGTTAACATAGTGGTAGCCGAGGGCGCCAAACCTAAATCTGGAACTAGAATAGGTGCGCAATCTGGAGACGTAGGAGATGAACATTTCAAGTATGGTGGAGTAGCCAATTTCTTGAGAAAACAACTGGAAGATGCTGGCTGTACTGCACAAATCAGAGCAGCAGTTCTAGGTCATATTCAGCGTGGAGGAACTCCTACAGCTTTTGATAGAGTTTTAGCCACTTCTATGGGAGTGAAAGCCTTTGAAATGGTGAAGAATGAAGAGTTCGGGAAGATGGTAGCCTTAAAAAACAACCGCCTAGAAGTAGTAAGCCTAGAAGAAGCCACAAGTCAATACAACTACGTAGACCAAAAAAACTACCTCATCCAAACGGCCAAGTCTATGGGAATGAGTTTTGGGGATTGATTTTTCAGCGGAGCTGAGGTTGATTGGAAAGTATTCGAGATTTGAAATTTGAGATTTGACCATTGACCATTTCTGTCCCGACAGCTATCTTACTGCTTTGACCACTTTAAAATTTTCAATTTCAATTCAATCCTATTAAACTCCCCTCCAAGCAGAATATATTTTGTTACTCGGATATTAATTAGGGAGGGGTGAATTGCTGATACGCTAGAGTGAGTATTCTTGGTAATTGTTCAGCAATTTGGGGTGGGTGAGTTGACTTTAGATTCTAGAAGTACGAGGTACGAATTGACCATGCCTGTCCCGATAGCTATCGGGAAGCATCGACCACTTTTAAAATTTTCAATCATCACTTTTTAATTCCTCACAATCAATCACCCCCCCCATTGCATCGTAACTAACTAAACCCGAAATATCCTCTACCTTTACAGCCCAAATGGGAAGAAAGAAAAAACACCGAGGAGCCAAGAAAGCTAAGACATTCAAGAGAGACCTCAGAAGAGAAATTATGGACTTGATGGCTACGCAGCCTGACACGCCTATGAACCACAAGCAAATAGCCGGAGCATTGGGAATCAAAGACCCGAGTATGCGTGTGCTTATCTATGAATTACTGCTAGAGGCTGTGGCTAAAGACCAAATGAAGCAGATTTCTAGAGGGAAGTTTAAACTGCTGAAGAAGAAGGTGGAGGTGATAGAAGGAATGATAGAAATTACGCGTACGGGAAGAGGTTTCGTGATTTTAGAAGGGTATGATGAGGATATTCCGGTAAGGAAAAGAGATACAGGAGGTGCTTTCTGGGGAGATACGGTAGAGATTTCTATTTCTAACCACAAAGGGAAACTCTCTGGCAGAGTGGTGAATGTGATAAAACGAGCCAAGGAACAGTATGTAGGTGTGCTGGAACTTTCTAGAAATCATGCCTTTGTAATTCCTACCGATAGCCGAATTCACACTGATTTTTATATTCCTAAAAAGAAGCTGAACGGTGCTGAAAACGGAGATAAAGTGGTAGTTCGAATGACGGACTGGCCTAACTTGGATGATGCTCCATTCGGGGAAATTACTTCTGTATTAGGTAAGCCTGGAGATAATGATACCGAGATGCACGCTATTATGGCGGAGTATGAACTGCCGTATGAGTTTCCTCTAGAAGTAGAACATGAAGCGGAGCAAATCCCCACAGAAATTACCGCTGAAGAGGTTAGCAAAAGACGGGATATGCGTGAGACGGTCACGTTTACCATAGACCCGGATAATGCCAAGGATTTTGACGATGCGTTGTCTTTAAAGAAATTAGAAAATGGAAACTGGGAGGTAGGAGTTCACATAGCTGATGTGGCTCATTACTTAAAACCGGGTTCTATTCTGGATGAAGAAGCGGTGAAGCGAGCTACTTCAGTTTATCTGGTAGATAGAGTGGTGCCGATGCTTCCTGAGGTGCTTTCTAATGGTTTGTGCTCTCTCCGACCAAATGAAGAAAAACTATGTTTCTCAGCGGTTTTTGAACTGAATGATGATGCTGAAATCCAGAACGAGTGGTTTGGAAGAACGGTAATTCTGAGCGACAGAAGATTCACCTACGAAGAAGCTCAGGTCATTATAGAAGGGGCAGATGGAGATTTTAAAGATGAAATTCTAACCCTAGACCGACTTTCTAAAGCGTTGAGAAAAGAGCGTTTTAAAGATGGTTCGCTTGATTTTAGCTCTGAAGAGGTCAAGTTCAAACTAGATGAAAAAGGCAAGCCACTTGGTGTTTACACAAAGGTGATGAAAGATGCCAATAAGCTGATAGAGGACTTTATGCTGCTGGCAAACAGACGCGTAGCACGTTTCATAGCTAAACCCTCTCAAGGAAAAGCCAAGACTTTTGTGTACAGAATTCACGACTTGCCCAATGAACAAAAACTGGCCGAGCTCAAGAACTTTGTAGGTCATTTAGGTTATCAGCTTCCAGACCTTGACCCCGAGGGAAATGCTAAGAATGAGCTGAAAAAACTCATTTCCAAAGTAGAAGGAAAAGCAGAGGAAGCTTCTGTAAAACAACTGGCTATTAGAACCATGGCTAAAGCAGAGTATTCGGTAAATAACATTGGGCATTTTGGGTTGGCTTTTGAGTACTACTCTCATTTTACCTCTCCTATTAGAAGGTATCCAGATGTAATGGTTCACAGACTACTAGCGCAGTATTTGGACAATCAACCTAGCGCTAATCCAGGTGAATATCAGCGGCTGTGCAAACACTCTAGTATGCTCGAGAGAAGAGCTGCTGAAGCAGAACGAGCGTCTATCAAGTATAAGCAGGTAGAATTCTTAAAAGACCGCATAGGCGAGCAGTTTAAAGGAACTGTGAGCGGAATTACAGGCTGGGGAATGTATGTAGAGCTAGACGAGAACAAGTGTGAAGGAATGGTAAGCCTAAAAGGCATTGCCTACGATAATTTCCACTTTGACGAAGAAGAATACGCCATCATAGGAAACAGAACAGGAGAGCGCTACACCCTAGGTGATGCCGTAGAAGTAAAAGTAATAGGAGCTAGTCTAGAAAAGAAGCAGTTGGATTTTACGTTGGTGGTTTAAGGGTATAGGAACCACTACGCCTTTGATACATCTCGGCTTAGCCGAGACACGCTTCGGCTGGTGCTCAGCGCAACGCTCAGTTTCCGTTACCAATAGTTTAAAAAAATGCCTGAGTTACACCAAATCAAATTCCCCTCCTTCCAAAATTTTATCTGAAAGTAAAATGCTCAAGAAAGGAGGGGTAAATTGCGATGCAGTGAAGGAGTAACTGGCAGAATCCGAATGAGCACTTTGGGGTGGTTGCAGCACACCCTTCCCTCACCTCTCGTCCCTCAAGAGCCAACTCACTCCTAAAGGAAGTCTTCCCACTAGCAAATAGACCCTCAAGCACATCAGCACGTTTTCATATTGACAAACTAACACTTCCCCCTAGCCCATTTCAAAAAGTCAAAATACTCAAACACGTGCTTCTCAAAGTTGTCCTCCGATAGCACCTCCAGTTCTGAAGTCAGTTCTGTAAAAAGCTCTTTTTCGCTTTTGTTTTGGCGTTTTTTAAGTTGCTCATTCACAAAATCCAACAGCACCTTCTCGAACTTGTACACCTTGTTCCGTGTCTCCAAGTAACGCTTTGTGCTTCTAAGAGAATAAGGCAGCAGCGACTTATTCCCTAACTCTAAGTGAATGATTAAATAGAGGATTTGAGCCATACAGTGAATGTCCTGCGTGTCATCTATGTCTATGTTATTCAGCAGCTGATTTATCCATTTCAGAGAAGTATTCATCTCCCCTTTCCAGAAATACAGCACCGCTATATTGAAATAGAAAAATGACCTTCTGACTGCGCTGAGCTTCTCACCATACTGAATAATTCCATCTTCTATAGCAGGAATAAGCTCTATACCTTTATCGTACTCCTCCTTGATCGTATGTAGAGAAAGTCGGCTACTCATCTCCAGCACAAAAATCCGCATGGCCTGATTATCCGTAGCATTCTCCATGAGCTCTTTAGGCAGGCTGTTCAGCTTGTCTAAGTACTCCTCTACTTCATCAAACTTCTCCAGCTGCATTCCTACATACATAAGATTACTTAGTATGCTCAAGTAGATATTCGGTTCTTCTTTAAATAGATGAGGCTTCTCCTCTATCAGTGCTTTATTCTTGAGAATGTATGGATATGAAAGCTCATAATCTCCTGCTCCATAGTGGTATGCACTATACAAATGGTTCAGCAGGTAGGCGTTTTCTCCTACCATCTGCTCCTCAGAATGAGTTACCACTACTTCATCTATAATGGCTTTGAATTCCTTTAGCTCTTTCTCGCTTCGTGCTTTTCCTCCTTTAAACAACGCCTCGAAAATCCTAGACTTGATATTCCAGTAATGATTAAAAGTAGATAGGCTCTGAGTGAGTTTATTATCATTTTCCAGAATCTCCATTAGCTCACTTTTGGAAATACCCTGATAATTATCCTTTTCTATGAGCTGCTTTTCCCAGCGGCTGATTTCTATTAGAGAAGTAGTTTTCTCATGCTTAAGCGCCACTTTTTTTATGCTGCGCAATAGTTTAGCACTCTGCCCATACAGTCCTTTTTTGTAAAGAATCTCAGCGCAGTGGATGTCTCTTTTTATCTGTGCATCCACAGAGCTATTGGCATGATAACTATCTAAACTCTTTAGAATAGCAGTGTACAATCTGCTCTTGGCTATGCTAAAACGCTTAGTAAAAGCTTCGTTCTTAAACTTCTTTAGAATCTTAGCCTCATCATACTCCGCCTGCTTGTCTATGGCGTCAAACAGCACTTGATAATTATTCTTATCACCTATTACGTGTCTAGAGGAGAATACTTTAAAGTATCTCTTTTCTGGTTTAGAAAGTGATTTAATGAGCTTGTGAAGTTGGTCTGAGGCTTTGTTAGACATGAGATTCAGATTTTAAAATTTTACATGTTAGAAATGTAATTATTAAACGTAAAAAATCTCGTTTAAGAAAAGTAAAACTCAGAGAAAATTATACAGGTCTAGCTTAAATCAGAAATCTAAGGAAACAAAAAAACCACGACTTAAATCGTGGTTTTCATCTATACGTTGGGTTGTTTACTTCTTATTTATCTACTTCACTTTTTCCTTCATCATCATCTTCATCATCATCATCATCCGTGATTTCACCATCATCATCTCCCTCCTCATCTTCTGATGCTCTTATAGACAGACCATCGCCTTTATTCACCTCTGAATCAGTGTCTTCGTCCTCTATAATCACTTTAGATTTAGTAGGAATTTCTACCTCATCAAAGCCTTCAGTCTCCACTTTAGAACATGAACTTAGCGCTAACACAAGGATAAAAATGATTGATATGTACTTGAAAATTTTCATTTCGTACTACTAATATACGAATTTTCTTTGGATTTATTCGCCTTCCACTTCATTATACTCCAGCGGGAGCTTAATGGTTACCTGAGTTCCTGTAACTTCTTCCCACTCATTATAGGTCTCGAATGGCCCTATAAGAATCACTTTCTCAGGTGTGATTTTTTGAAGTAGTTCTATCCTTCCACTAGTAATACTCATGCCTTTAGAAATGTGTTCCGCCTTTCCATTCTTTTGAGCCTGACTCGTGTTAATCCCTATCCCGTTATCTATAATGCGGATTTCCATCTGCCCTAATTCGTTCTTACCAATATCTACCAGTATTTCGCCTTTCTTTTCTTGTGGAAGAATACCATGCCAAATGCTATTCTCTAAAAACGGCTGTAGTAGCATAGAAGGAATCTGTACTACCTCCTCATC
>CAZTVP010000004.1:16245-17797 GCA_964616995.1 uncultured Comamonadaceae bacterium | reverse complement strand
ATGAATACTTCTAATTTCTCCGGATTAGCATCTTGTTCTAACAGAAACTTATTACAGCGCTCAAGCTCTTGGTAAAACCACAGTTTATCTAGTACCTGATAAGCTTCTGTTTTAGGTCGAAATGACATAAGAGGAATACTTCCGATGACCCAAGCTAAATCATTTACGATTTTATGTTTGTATGCTAGGGGTTTTCTCATGAAGTTTATCTTTGCGAGCCAAATTTATGAGAGTAGTAGCTGAAATACCGCATTCACACTTTAAGATTCAGATTTTTAACTGGAACGGGAAGTATCAGATTAAAATAGAAATAGATAAATACGAACAAACGTATAAGATTTCTGAAACTGATGTGAATGGTTTAGAACAGGTTAAAGCACTTATTACACCTCAGTTTCTAGAACAGGTAATGGGCCGAATGATTTCTATGAGAGAAGACTGGAACCAAACCTTAAAATCCACTTTATAATGATAGCCAAGATTAGTCTAGCACTAAACATTATTCTTTTACTAGCTGTAGCTTATTTATTCAGCCTTGTTTTAAAATCAGGAATTGAGGATATGAGTGATGCACAACCAGCCGAGGTAAAATCCGAAATAGCAGATACAGGATATCCTTCCATAGCCTTTGTAGATAACGATTCTCTTTCTCTGAATTACCAGTTTAGAATAGATAAGTCCAAAATCTTAGAAAAAGCTGCGGCTGATGTTCAAGCTTTGGAAAACCAACTGGCTAATGCTCAAAACCAGTATTATGATATCATGAATAAGTCTCAGACGGGTGGATTCGCTAATGATGCCGAGATAGCCTCTGCAGAGAAAAAACTCATGAGACTTCAAGATGATGTCCCATACATACAGAGTCAAATGGAGAAAAAACTTCAGAAGCTTTCTAAGCTGGAAATGGAGATTAACGACTCTCTTTATGCTAGATTATACAGATATATAGACACGTACACAGCTGACAAACCTATAGATGTTATCATGCTCTACACTAAGGGAATGACCGGTTTATATAATAATCACTCACTGGATGTAACTACTGAAATAGTGAATGGACTGAACCAAGCTTATGCTCAAGAAAAAGGAGCTGAAGGAGAATGAAAAAGACCGTTGCACAGCTTAAAAAGGAAGAGAACATAGCTGAATATGTGCTCTACATCTGGCAGATTCAAGACTTGATAAGAGCTAATAAGCTTAATACTGAAACGCTCTTTCAACAGCTCGGACTGACCGACCAAAATGACCCAGAAAAAACAGAACGTTCTTGGTTAACATCTCTGGTACAGCAGATGAAAACAGAAAAACTAGAAAAAACTGGAAATCTGAGTACTGTAAATATTCTGCTAAGTGAGCTATTACTACTGCATAATACGCTTCTAGAATTATTAAAAGACCATAAATACATTTCTCTTTTTAAGAGTAGTCAAGCGCATTTAGAAGGGTTAATGGCCCAAGCTAAGAACCCGCAGCAGAATATAGTAGAGCACATGTTAGTAGCACTTTACGGCTGGCTGATTCTTCGAATGCAGAAAAAAGAAATCAGTGCTGA
>CAZTVP010000004.1:11815-16235 GCA_964616995.1 uncultured Comamonadaceae bacterium | reverse complement strand
AAGGAAATTTCACAAACCATGGCCTACTTAAGCGCTAAATACAAAGAGATGAAAACCGATACATCTCAGCATGAACTGAATTAATTCCTTCACTTTATTAACAATACTTAGTGTACTTTTCACAAAAAGTACTTATTTTCACATATTCCAAATTTTTTCTCGAAGGCTTAGCTACGTGAAAACGTAGTTAAATGACCATTTCTCAACTTCAAAATTTAAAAGTTTCTACTCCCTTAGTAGAACCAGTTTTCTTTGACCTTTCTATAGCAGAAGAGTTCAAGAGTTTTAAATCTCTGATTTCTGATAATCCTCACCTAAAAGTGAATAATCAGATAGAAAGTCAGCTCATGGAGCTCATGAAAATCTCTCATCCTAAAGAAAAGTTCACAGATGCAGAACTCCTCACCCTAGCTGAGAATCATGTGGGTCAGTCTAATTTTATGACTTACGGAAACTGGGTGTTTTATCCATGGCTAAACTCCGTAGTTCACCTTCTCCCTGAAGCTGAGTTTATCCAAGTAAGAACCAGCAGAAATAACTATAAAATCTCACCAGAAGAACAGCAGAAACTAGCCACTAAAAAAGTAGGAGTAGTAGGCTTGTCTGTTGGCCAGAGCATAGCTCTAACTATGGCTATGGAACGCACTGCTGGTGAGATAAGAATTACCGATTTTGACACGTTAGAGCTCACTAATCTGAATAGAATAAGAGCAGGTGTACATGAACTCGGACTTCCTAAAGTAGCCATTGTTGCCAGAGAAATAGCCCAAATAGACCCTTATCTAAAGGTGAAAACCTACTGGAACGGCCTTACAGAAGAAAACATTAATCAGTTTCTAAATGAAAATGGAAAGCTCGATTTAGTAGCAGATGAGTGTGATACCATTCATGTAAAATTCCTTATTAGGCAAGTTTGTACAAAGCAAAGAATTCCTGTTATCATGGACACCAGTGACAGAGGGATGCTTGATATAGAACGGTTCGACTTAGAACCAGATAGAGATATTTTTCATGGAAAAGTGAATCACTTGGATATAGAAAAATCTAAATACTTAAAAACCACAGAGGAAAAAATAGCTTACACTCTTCCTATTATAGGATTAGAAAATGCCAGCTCTCGAATTAAAGCTAGCATGTTAGAGATAGATGAATCCATAACTACTTGGCCACAACTAGCCAGTGATGTCACCTTAGGTGGAGCTATCTCTACCAATGCTATCCGAAGGATATTCTTAGACCAGTTCACCTCATCAGGCAGGTTCTATGTGGACACCAATGATATCATTAAAGATGAGTCTCATGCATCTGACTCAGAGATAGTTCAGCTGAATGCTAAAGTTCCGCCTTTAAGAAGTGAAGAATTAGAAGCACTGACTAAGCAGTTCATTCTTCATCCAGAACGAACTTCTCCAAGTGAACTGGTAGAAAAGCATATTCTTAAAAGTGCACTTTATGCCCCAAGTGGAGCTAACTGCCAGCCTTGGAAATGGCTTGTCAAAGACAACGCATATTTCCTTTTTCATGATAAACATTATAGTCAGTCTTTTAATGATTTCCGTGACTTAGCTTCTCATTTAACCATGGGCTGCGCATCTGAGAATTTCATCTTAGCTGCGCAAAACAGTGGTTACGAAGTACTGGTTCACCCTAATCCCTTTGGTGAGGAACATCAGCTAAAAGCTGTTTTCCAACTGTTAAAACAAGCTACCCCAGAGACTGAACCTAGGACTTATTTACCACTGGCCAATTACATTTTTGACAGACATACGAATAGGAATAAATCCAAGCCTACAATCATCTCTTCTCAAGATTTAGAAGAATTAGAATCTTCAGCAGCTAGTGTGAATGGTGTGAAGCTTAGATTTTTAAGTCAAACTGAAAACATGAACGCTCTAGCAGAGCTAGTAGCTGTTGCAGATAAACTAAAAATGCTGCATCCACAGTCTCACCAAGAACTCTTCAGTAATGAACTTCGGTTAACAGAAGAAGAAAATCTAAAACATAGAGATGGAATAGACATAGGCCTGGTAGATGTAACTCCCACAGAAAAGGTAGGATTTCAGATATGTGCTGACTCACAGGTAATGACACATCTACAAAGCTGGGGTCTTGGAAATGGGCTGGGTAAAATGAGTAAGGAGCTCATTAAGGACTCATCTGCCATTGGATTTATGACCATAGACAAAAATTCTTATCAGGATTTCTATAATGGAGGAAGAGCTGTGGAGAGAGTTTGGCTTAAAGCCACAGAATTGAACTACGGATTTCAACCTATGACCGTGCTTCCCTATCTATTCACAAGGCTAACCCTAGGCAAAGGAGAAGGATTAGATCAGGAACAGAAAAGCATGCTTACACATTTATGGCTAAGGTTTAATGCGCTTTTCCCTTGTTCAGAAAACGATGGACTCCTTTTCCTTTTCAGATTATCTGAAGCAGAAACTCCTACTAAACAATCATTAAGAAGACCTATACATGACCTCATTCACTATAAAAAATAAAGCAGTACCCTTTAAAATAGAAGCTTTTAGAGCCACTGAAAATAGAGCTCTAGCACTTAAGTTTCTGAAGGCTCATGCGGCTGAATTAGAAAAAATAGGTGTTAAGAACATAGCCTCTTCGGAACCAGCATGGATGAAAGACCCTAATGTAATAGTTCTGTGTCTTATTAGCCTCAAAGACCGACAGATGCTGGCTGGAATGAAAATAGATATCTGGCATGAACGTAAAACACTGCCTATCATACGAAGTCTCTCTAATCAGCCGTTTAGCATAGAAGATATAGTGAGAACGCACAGTCAACAGAACATAGCAGAAATTTGTGGGCTCTGGGTTTCTAGTGAAGCGGGAGGAATGGGAATGAGTAAAATTCTCATTCGAGCTGCGGTTTCTATACTACCTACTTTAGGCATTGGTAAATCCGTTGCTTTTGCTTCGCAATACACGATTAAGACCATTCAGCACATGGGTTATGAGGTTTATTCCGAAATCGGTGACAAAGGAATGTTCCCTTATCCTACAGATGATTTTAAGTCATATGTTGCACTTTTGCATGATACATCACGCCTTAGGAATAGTGATAGAAGAGAAAAGAAGCTCATCACGGAACTTAGAAAAAATCCTATGCTGATGCGTTTAGAAAATGAAAAAGGAAAAAACTCACTCATCGAATATAATCTCGGCATTAGCCCAGTTCAAACACCTGTGTACAAGATGGAGTAATAACCGAGGTTTATGGATAGGTGTTTTTGTGTTTTGCACTGCTATACTTTGTCCATCATATAGTCATGGACAAATTACTATTACTGATGAAAAAGCTCCAGTTTTAGTCGGGAATCAAATGAAAGTTCTATTGGATAAAACTAACTCGCTTTCTATCCATGAGCTGCAAAACAAAGATTCGCTTTTTACCTCAAATGCCTCAGATGTAATTAATGTACAGGTAACTTCTAGTACAGTTTGGATAAAATTTGAAGTAAAGAATCTCTCCAATTTTAACGACCTTTTCTTAGAAATTAGAACTCCGACACTGGATGAAGTTACTCTCTATAAATCTAAAGAAGGACATTTCAGGTCTGAAGGCCCGTACGGTCAAAACTATAATTATGAAAATAGATTTTATAACCATCCTCATTTCATTTTCAGCTTAGACCTCAGACACGATGAATCTGCTGTTTATTATTTAAAGATTAAGAACCAAGACCAAACAATCCTACCTATCCAGATAGGAACTAGGAAGTCTATAGTAGAAGGAATTTTTGATTATGATGTTTCCAATGGAATATACCTAGGAATATTCTTAGTGATGTTTTTCTATAATCTATTTCTATATGCTACTACCCGAAACAGATACTATCTGGACTACACCCTTTATGTATTTACCATTGGTGTAGCTCTATTCACTATAGCTGGATATAGTTTTAAATACATCTGGCCAAATGCCCCTTGGATTGAAAAAAGAGCCTTCGTGGTGGTTAGTGCTCTAATAGCTATAACTGCTATGAAATTTGCTATTTCATTTTTGAACCTGAAAAAGTATCTACCTAAATGGAGGAAGGTGTTACTGGCTTTTATCATTGGTTATGGTGCTATTGTTATTCTTACTTTACTCGGATTAATTGACATTGGCCAAAAGGGAATCGTTGCTCTAAGTGGTTCTATTTTCGTAGTGTTCGGAATCTCACTTTATCTGGCCAGAAAAGGACAGCGGGAAGCCAAGTTTTACTTTGCTGCATGGGCTTTGTACCTCATAGGTATAGTCGTTTATCTATTGAAAGACTTTGGTGTGCTTCCCTATAATGCCATAACCACCCGAATGATGCACTTTGGTTCTGCACTTGAGGTGGTATTACTGTCATTTGCTCTAGGTGATTTCATAAATACGCTGCGCAAAGAAAAAGAAGAAAGTCAGAAAAAAGTC
>CAZTVP010000004.1:0-11805 GCA_964616995.1 uncultured Comamonadaceae bacterium | reverse complement strand
CTCCTGAGAAATGAGCAGATCATAAAAGACCAAAACATAATCCTGGAGAAAAAAGTCAAGGAAAGAACTCAAAAATTAGAGGAAGCCAATCTAGATTTATCCCAAGCCATGGGTGAGCTTAAAGAAGCACAAACC
This sequence comes from uncultured Comamonadaceae bacterium, assembly GCA_964616995.1. Taxonomy (GTDB): domain Bacteria; phylum Bacteroidota; class Bacteroidia; order Flavobacteriales_D; family Sanyastnellaceae; genus ASP10-05a. Next base: position 11,670 of record CAZTVP010000004.1, on the reverse strand, counting down.
CAACTAGTAGATGCAGAGAAAATGGCATCTCTAGGTCAACTTACAGCTGGAGTAGCTCATGAAATAAACAATCCTATAAACTTCGTTTCTTCAAATATATCTCCACTAAAACAAGACATAGAAGACCTAAAAGAAATACTAGAAAAGTATGAATCTGCCGAGTCAGAAGGTGAGATTAAAGCCTCAGATTTAAAAGAAATAAAAGAGCTAAAAGAAGAAATAGACTTGGAATTCACCTTAGAAGAAATAGATACGCTTTTAGGAGGAATTAAAGATGGAGCAGACAGAACAGCTGAAATAGTTAAAGGACTTAAAAACTTCTCTAGACTAGATGAAAGCGACTTTAAACCTGCAGACGTAAATGAAGGAATCAAAAACACACTGCTTATACTTAAGAATAAAAGCGGAAACATTCAGTTAGAGGAAAATTATGGCGATTTAGATGAACTAATGTGCCTTCCGGGAAAGCTGAATCAGCTGTTCATGAATGTGTTTGATAATGCTATATACGCCTGTAACAAGCACCCTTATGCAGAAGGAGAAAAACCTCTGGTAAGTGTGAGTTCAGAGCAAACAGAAACCGAAGTCATAGTTAAGATTACGGATAATGGAACAGGTATGGATGAAGATACCCAGTCTAAGCTATTCGAGCCGTTTTTTACGACTAAAGATGTAGGAGAGGGAACAGGGCTAGGAATGTCTATAGCCCATGGTATAATTACTAACCATAAAGGTGAAATAAAAATAAAGAGTGTACTAGGTAAAGGAACAGAAATAACTATACATTTACCTAGGGTTATTAAGTAATTCTAAAAGCACAACTATATGCCCACTAATGAAGGCACTATCTTATTTATAGATGATGAGGCCAATAACCTCTCTTCTTTTAAAGCTGCGTTTCGTAGAAAATGGCGCACGCTTACCACTACCAGTAGTAGTGAAGCGTATGAGCTATTAGACGCTAACGAGGTGTCCATAGTAGTGGCTGACCAGAGAATGCCTGAAGTAACCGGCTCAGAGTTTCTTTCAGAAGTTAGAAAAAGATATCCTCACACTATTCGTATTCTTCTTACCGGTTATGCAGATATTAATGCTGTAATAGATGCTATCAACCAAGGAGAAATATACCGATACTTTCAGAAGCCGTGGAATGAAGAACTGCTCACCGAAGCGTTCACGCACTGCATGGAAGTGTACAAAGGGAGAAAAGAAATAGCCGAGAAGAATGAGGCTCTTATGAAGTCTTATAATGAGCTGGAGAGTTTCGTGTATAGTGCTAGTCATGACCTTAGAGCTCCTCTGGTTTCTATTCTAGGAGTTATCAAGCTGGCTAGAGCCCAAAAAGAAAAAGGAATCGAACAGATAGATTATCTAGATCTGATAGAAAACTCAGTAGATAATCTAGACAAGTTCGTTAAAAATATCATCAACTATTACCAAAATCGCAAACAGGAAAAGAACCTGAGAAAAATCGACTTAGAAATCTTAGTTCAAGAAATCTATGCTAATTACAAGCACTATGATGGTGCGGGAGATATTGATTTTAAAATTGATATTGCACCGCAGACCACCATAGTTTCTGATGAACTAAGACTAAAAATCATTTTAAATAACCTTGTATCTAACGCTATAAAATATCATGATGCTGCTAAGCCAAACAAATTTGTGAATGTGCGTTTCTCTCAAGATGAAACACATTACCACATAGCCGTGCAGGATAATGGAAAAGGTATTTCTGATAGCCAGAAAGACAAGGTGTTCGACATGTTCTTTACCGGTACTAATGGAAAGTCCATAGGTACAGGCATAGGTCTTCATATAGTTAAAGAAGCCATAGCCAAATTAAATGGAAAGGTTACTCTAGAAAGTTCTGAAGGAGAAGGCTCAGAGTTCACCATATACGTGCCCATAAGCGATGAGTAAGAAGCAGAAATTTATTCTAATAGACGATAACGAAATAGATACTAAGGTAAACTTGAACCTGCTTAAGATTATGGGTGTAGGTGATGAGTACTTGGATTTCTTTTCGTGCTGTGAGGCATTAGATTTTATTAGAGATAATCAAGACCATTTTTCAGACCATGAGTGCATCATGCTGCTAGATATTCAGATGCCAGAGGTAGATGGATTCGAGTGTTTGGAAAAGTATGGAGATTTACCTGCCGAGTTCAGAGATAACTGTAAGGTGTTTTTCCTTTCCAGCACCATAGATGAGCACGATATAAAAAAGGCCAAGGAAAACACCATGGCTATTTCTATTCTTGAAAAACCACTAGATGTCTTTGTGCTAAAAAGACACCTAGGGTTAGATTAATTACTTAATATATCTCCAGTCTTGATTATTCTTAATTGTAAGCAGAGACTCATACATTAGCTTGATTACATTCTGAACATCATCTTTATGCGCACTTTCTACAGTCGTATGCATATACTTCAGCGGTAGAGATATTAAGCAGCTAGCCACTCCCATGTTACTGTAAGCAAAAGCATCAGTATCTGTACCTGTTGACCTACTGGCCGCAGCTCTTTGGATACTGATTTTCTTCTTCTCCGCTGTGTTAATTACGTGCTTTAGTAGGTTGTTTTGCACCGCTGGGCCATAAGTTAAAACTGGGCCTTTTCCTCCTTTAAAATCACCCTGAACTATTTTATTAATCATAGGCGTATTCGTATCATGGCATACATCTGTGATTATAGCTAAATCTGGTTGGATTCGCTCTGCTATCATCTGAGCTCCACGTAGTCCTATCTCTTCCTGCACCGCATTTACTACGTACAGTGTGAAAGGTAATTTCTTTTTATTCTCCTTGAGCATACGTGCTACCTCTGCTATCATGAATCCACCCATTCTGTTGTCTAGCGCTCTGCCCACATACCAGCGATCGTTCAGCTCCATGAACTCATCTTCAAATGTGACTACACATCCTACGTGCACGCCCATCTCGGCCACTTCTTCAGCAGTATCACATCCACAGTCTAAGAAGATATTATCTAGCTTGGGAGATTTCTCTGTGCTAGCAGACCTTGTGTGAATAGCTGGCCACCCGAAGACTGCCTTTACGATTCCTTTCTCCGTGTGAATATTCACTCTTTTAGAAGGTGCTATCTGATGGTCAGAACCACCATTTCTTTTCAAGTAAATGAATCCATCTTTAGTAATGTAGTGTACGAACCATGCTATCTCATCTGCATGTGCTTCTATAACCACTTTATATTTTTTACCAGGATTAATCACTGCTGCTACAGAGCCGTAAGTATCTACTATATATTCATCACTATAAGGTTTCATGTAGTCTAACCAAATCTGCTGTCCAGGACTTTCAAATCCAGTAGGGCTAGCGTTATTCAGGTACTTGTACATGAAATCTTTCGCTTTTTTATTCATAAAGGTCTTTTTTGCCATTATTAACGAGTTTCGAAATTTTTATGAAGCTAAGTTATACTTCTTTTGCATTCTCATAAAACATTTCTATAATGGATTCATTGACCCAAATCTGCTTGGGTGCAGCAGTAGGAGAAGCCTACCTTGGGAAAAAAGTTGGTAATAAAGCCATCCTATGGGGAGCAGTCTTAGGAACGGTGCCAGACGTAGACGTTATTTTCCAGCCACTGTTTTCATTTGTAGATGGTTTAGTCATGCACAGAGGTCTTTCTCACTCCCTCCTCTTTTTCATTTTAAGTAGTCCGCTCTTCGGGAGGTTAATTCACAAGATTCATCCCACGGCAGCTAGTGTGAGACAGTGGAGCTGGTTCGCGTTTTGGGTGATGTTTACACATGCTATATTGGACTGTTTTACTTCATGGGGAACTCAGTTGTTTTGGCCGCTGCCTATGCGTGTGGCTTGGAATAATATTTTCGTAGCTGACCTGGCTTACACACTTCCTCTGCTGATTTGCCTTATCATAGTAATGACCAGAAAAAGAGACAATCCCAGAAGGTCTTTAATCAATAACATAGGCATAGGCCTGAGCTCTCTTTATATGATGATTACCATCATTAATAAGCAGGTGGCGGGAAATGTTTTTGAAGCCTCATTAAAGGAGAATAATATTTCATACACCGATTATAGCACAAGACCTACTCCTTTAAATTCCATTTTATGGGATGCGCTGGTTGAAGGCGAAGACCATTTTTATATGGGAATGTACAGCCTGCTTTCTGATTCTAAAACGGTAAAATGGGATTCTGTACCTAAGAATCATGAATTGATGGCTAGCTATGCTTCCGTTCCTGAATGGGATAAGCTAGTCCGATTTTCAGGTGGCGAATACGCGGTGCAAAGGTTAAACGCTGATACACTTCTCATTCACGACTTAAGATTCGGGCAGATGCAGGTTCCTGGGAAATCTCCTGAGTACGTTTTTACATTCGTAGCTGAACCTGATGATAGTGAGCAAGGAATCACCTTTTCTCAACTTCCACTCCCCAATGAAAAAATGGGAGATGAAGACATGAAAGCCATGGGTTCACTGCTATGGAAAAGTATATTGGGAGAGGCTAGTTATTAGGCTTTTAGTTCTTAGTTCGAAGTTAATTTTAAAGAGATACCCTGAATGGAATGCTAACTCTATAATCTTATCAACTATTTACTTTGAAATTTCGGCACTGTTCACGATATAGACTTCATCCTAGCACCTCTTTTTAAACCAGACTTAACTACTAAATACTAATACTTCACCAGTTTCTGGCTTGTAATTTTTTCTCCTTTTTCGTCTAAAATCCACACAGAATACATACCAGTAGAAAGACTAGAAACATCTATCAAAGCGGAAGAAGTCCCACTTGGTAGAAATAAATCTTTATTCAATACCTGAACTCCCTTCATATCTAATATCACCATTTGCGCAGCAGAATGAGTTAACTCAGCAGATATGGCTAAGTCTGAACTAGTCGGATTTGGATATATAGTAAGTTTATTCTCCTGCTGTAAATCCTCTACACTCAAATCTATGCTGGAGATATTGATATCATCTATGTAAATGTGATTACCATTTTCATTAGAGAATCTCAGTTTAAAGGAGAAATTCTCCGATAATTCAGAGCTAGACAATGGATACGAGAAGATAAGCCATTGACCATTTCCATCCGGCACAAAATCCCCTAGAACTGGAGCTCCAGCTGTGTTCAAGTCGTTTTGTCCTCTAAAGAGTTCTCTCTGAACCCAAGTATCTCCACAGGTGTTGGATGTGTAAAATCTCATCTTATCATCTGTCTCCGGATGTTTCTGAGCATAAGCGTACCAGAATGAAAGATAGGCCTCTTCTAAACCTGATAAATCGAACTGCTTACTAAATACTTCAGCATCATAAGGCTCGTCCAAGTCTCCATTATTTATCCATAAACAGCCCGGAGCATTTTTACCTACTTCTACATTTATCATCCAATCGACATCTCCTTCTAAAGGAACTGATATGAAATCATACGACTGCAAATTTTCAGTACCGAATTCTTCAGAATAAGGAAATTCTGCAGCAGCTTCTTGAACTATAATGAACTGAGTTCTGGTAAATGTATCATCTCCTTCATCATTAGAAACGGTTAAAGAAACCTGATACTCTCCCACTGAATTATAGTGAACAAGTGGATGCTGTTCTTCTGATGAAAGCTCATCTGAGCCAAGGAAATCCCATTCCCAACCGGCTTCATGCCCAAAACTCAAATCCGTAAACTGAATGCTGTCACCCACACATATAATTCTTTTATCAGCGCTGAAAAGAGCTGTAGGAGCTTCTGTTACACCTTCGAACTTAGCACTTCTCCAAATTCCCCTTCCATAAGTGGCTGCTGTCACTAGATTAAACTGATTATTAATTTCTATCTCATTGACTATTACATTGGGTAAGCCTTCACTAAATGGCATCCAGTTTACTAAATCAGGATGGTAGAAATACATTCCTAAATCTGTTCCTACGTACAATGATCCATCCTCATCATCTACAGCCACACAATTGGTAGGTATGTTCGGAAGGTTGAATGAAATATTCTCCCAATTCTCTCCACCATCTGTACTCTTGAAAATTTTGTTTCCTTCTCCAAAACCGCTAAAAGTGACATATACTTCATCTTCATCACTTGGATTTACGTGTATGTATGTAAGCGACTGATTGGCTAATCCAGATGCTAGAATAGACCATGAATCTCCTCCGTCTTCTGATTTGAAAAGCTGAGTGTTAGAGCAAGCGTACATAATATTAGGATTAGCATCGCAAACGCTCATAGCTCTGAAAGTGGCGCTTCCATTATAATCAGTTACTTGCTGCCAAGACTGCCCGAAGTTAGTGGATTTCCAAATGTTAGTGAATCCTGCTATGATCGTCCCAGGTTCTTCAGGGTGAAGAATATAAGGAGTAACCCAGGCTCCATCATCATCAATGCCGTCTGCAGCCCATCCGAATGAAGCTCCACCATTTTGACTTCCATAAATACCTCCAAACTGACTGGCGCAGTACATCACATCTGGATCCAGTGGATGAATGGCAGCCTCCATGCCATCAGCACCCCTCACATGTGTCCAAGTATTTCCTGTTTTCAGGACGCTTCCATTATCTTGAGTACCTCCTATGAGTAACTCAGGACTAGGCTCATACCCTCCGAATCTATAAAACTGATTGATCTGTAATCCTTCAGAAACATCCTGAAAAGTGACTCCGTTATTCGTGCTTCTGAAAACACCTCCATCACTACAGACAAAAAGCTCATCATCTAAATACTGGATATTGTGTATATCAGCATGAACGTAATTAAATTGAAAGTTATCTGTCAGGAACCAGTGTGCATTAATGATGTAATCTGCTCCACCATTTATACTTCTCCAAACATTTATTCCACCTGTCCAAACGTTTTCTGCATTAGCAGGATTTATATCTAAGGCTAAATCATAAAAACCTTGTCCTCCCTCAGAACTTCCGTCTATAGGATACCCTAAAATGTTTGGCGAATCTGCTCTAAGGCTAAAAGAATCAGCTTGATCTTCACTCCTCCACACTCCTAGTAAACCATTTGTATCATTATCCACGCATAATGCATAGACATAATTTGGGTTATCAGCAGAAACTCCTAAGCTCATTCGCTCCACATTAGTAGAACTTGGCATTCCGCTTCCAGCAGTATCAAAATCTTCTCCTCCATCTACTGATTTATACACTCTTCCAGTACAGCAGTACATAATATTAGGATCTGCAGGATTAAACTCTACATCTCTTACATTTCCTCCTCTCACCTCGTACCAAACTTCCCCACCAGTAGTAGTTTTCCATAAACCTAGTTTGGTAGCCGCGAATATCGTTTCTGGATCATCTGGGTGCATTAGTAGCTTATGCACTAAAAATTCTGTGGTGAGGTTATAGCTTAATCCTGTGGTATTCCATGTGGCTCCTCCATCCGTAGATTTCAAGACTCCATTTGAGTAGGTGTCAGAACCATTTCCATCTCCTGTACCTATGTAAATAATGTCTGAATTAGTAGGATGAATTACTATTCCAGATACGCCTAAAGTAGGAAGGTCATCTGTCAATGGCTCCCAAGTATTGAAATCATCATTCGTTCTCCATAATCCACCAGAAGGAGTTCCTACATAGTAACGTCCACTCAACGAAGGGTCTTTGGCTATTACGTTTACTCTTCCATTTCCAGGGTTATAAGAATCTGTTTCCCATTCAGTATATCCTACAGGCTCCCAGTTTCCTGCATTCTTATTCGTAGATTTTTTAGCTTTTTCACCTTCCCAAGCCTGAACATATTTCTCAGCTATGTTTATATCACCCGATGGATAACACCTTGGCTCCATAAAGTATTCCCATCTTTTGTAAAGGTTAAACCCTTGACCACGTTGAACTTTCCTTCCCTCCCATTCTTCTTCAAAAGCTTGCTGAATGTCATAAAAATTGGCTCCTTCGTCTCTTAAATCTTCCCAGTGCACTTGACATAGGACAGAAAAAGAGGAAATCAGAAACAGGCAGCAGAGTAAATTTTTCATTCTTTCGGGTCTTTACGATAAAAATATTACAACTAAACCTAAGCCACACCTACCTTCTATTTATAACTTCACGTTTTTACCTTTTAATTAAGAAAAAGTGATAAAACACATCAGCACAGGAGACGGCTCTTCTTCGCTCTTTGTAGAGGAATTAAATGAAACTTATCACTCCAGGCATGGAGCTTTGAGAGAATCTGAACATGTGTTTATCCAAAAAGGACTAGCTCATGTTCAACTAATAGAAATTTCGGTTCTGGAAGTAGGTATGGGCACAGGACTTAATGTTTTATTAGCAGCTCAGTACGCGGTGCAAAACACAATTCCCATTCACCTCCATACCTTAGAACCATTTCCAATACCTCAGGATGCGATTGGTTCTATCAATTATCCCGAACTGTTAGATAATAAAAATGCCAAAGAATGGTTCGAAAAAATTCATTCTTCAGCTTTCGGTGAAAACATACAACTGAATCCATTTTTCAGTTTTACCAAGCACAAACTAAAGGCTGAGGAGTATGAAACAGATTTAAAGTTTGATGTCGTTTTTTACGATGCCTTCGGACCTCACGCCCAGCCTGAATTATGGGAGCTGGGAGTATTTGAACACCTAACTAAATTCCTTAAAAAGGGAAGCGTTCTCGTAACTTATTGTGCTCAAGGACAGTTTAAGCGCAACCTGAAGTCAGCCGGATTTTCAATCGAACGTCTTCCTGGTCCTCCTGGAAAAAGGGAAATGACAAGAGGGACATTTGATTTACGATTTTAGAAGTACGATTTACGATTTGTCCTTAGTCTATGCATGTCCCAACAGCTATCGGAAAGTATTGACTACGCCACGTTGATATTCATTATCTTTATCCCGAACTAAGACTCTAATTCTTCTAGTTCCATTTCTGCTTCTTCCCACTGCCCCATCAGTTCTCCCACATGGTCTTTTAAGGTGGCGTATTCATCCAGGAGTTTGTTAGCCGAGGATTGATCTGAATAATCCAGCTGAGCTATTTCGGAATCCATTTTCTTTAGTTTTTCCTCAGCCTCATCTATCTCACGCTGGCATTTAGAAATTTTGTTCGTGAGCTTTCTTTTTCGTTTCTCCCGTTCTTTTCTTTCTAAATAATCAAGTTTGTTGGATGAACTCTGCTCTTTCTTTTCTTCACTTTTGGCTATCTCCGACTTCTCAAAAATAGCAATACTCTCAGACTTCTTCTTTTTTAAGAATTCATAAATATCTCCTAAGTGCTGTTTCAGACCTGAAGGCGTAACTTCATAGATCACTTCTACTAACTCATGTAAAAAATGTCTATCGTGACTCACCATGATGAGGGTTCCATCATAAGATCTCAATGCAGACTTTAACATGTCCTTGGACCTCATGTCCAAGTGATTGGTGGGCTCATCCATAATTAGGAGGTTGTATGGCTTGAGCATTAATTTGCACAACGCTAAACGAGCCTTTTCACCTCCAGAGAGGACTTTTACTTTTTTATCTATGTCTTCCCCTTGGAAAAGGAAAGTTCCCAGCAATCCTCTCAACTGTGTTCGGATATCTCCTTCTGCTTCATCATCTATGGTCTGGAAAACCGTTTTTTCAGGGTCGAGTGTTTCCGTTTGGTCTTGGGCATAATAACCAATCTCTACGTTATGCCCTATAAGCAGCTTTCCTTCGTGTTTCAGTTGATCTGTGAGAATCTTGGTCAATGTAGTTTTTCCCGCTCCATTCTTCCCTACCAATGCCACTTTCTCTTGTCTTCCGATGATCAAATCCACATCTGAAAAGACTCTTTTTTCATCGTATGACTTAGCCAGTTTTTCAGCAGTTACCACAGCCTTTCCTGACCGAGGAGCAGGTGGAAAGCTAAACTTCATGGCCGCAGAATCAAGCTGATCTATTTCTATGCGGTCAAGTTTCTCAAGTTTCTTAATTAAACTCTGCGCAAAAGCTGCTTTATTCTTCTTGGCTCGGAATTTATTGATAAGAACTTCAGTGTCTTTGATGTATTTCTGTTGTGCCTTGGCAGCCTCTATTTGCGAAGCTAATTCCTCTTCACGCTGCGTGACATATTTCGAATAGGAGAATTTATAGTCATAGACTCTACCATTGGCTATTTCTATGGTTCTATTCGTAATGGCATCCAAGAAATTTCTATCATGAGAAATCATAACTATAGCACCAGGATAACTCGCTAAGAATCCTTCTAACCATTCTATGCTATCAATATCTAGGTGATTCGTGGGCTCATCTAGGAGAACTAAGTGTGGCTGAATAAGAAGAATCTTAGCCAATTCTACACGCATCTTCCAACCTCCACTGAACTCATTCATCTGACGGCTCATGTCCTCATTCTGAAAACCAAGACCCTTCAGTACCTTTTCTACCATTTGGTCTTTATTGGCAGAACCCAAGACTTGAAGCCTATCGTTAATTTCATTCAACTCTTCTATGAGTCCGCTGTATGCCTCAGACTGATAATCCTCTCGAGTAGATAGTTCAATACTAATTTCATTTGAACGTTCTTCTAGGTCAGAAATGTCACTAAAGGCAGATGAAGCCTCTTCTAGAATGGTGGCTCCTTCATTATGTTCCATTTCTTGAGGAAGATATCCTAAAGTTGTTTCCTTAGGCAGAATTATTTCTCCTTCCGTTCCTTTTTGGATTCCGACTATAGATTTTAAGAGCGTGGATTTACCAGCTCCATTCTTTCCGACCAGCCCTATCTTATCTTTCTTAGAAATGAAAAAAGAGATATTTCTGAAAAGAGCACGCTGCCCGAAGATTACGCTATAATTATTTACTGAGACCATAAGAAGAGTGCAAAGATAATTCATAAAAAAACCCAAACACTGAGGTCTGGGTTTTATCATATCATCAAGTTCTTTCTAGTAATGCCATAAATCATGCTCTACTAAGAATAGCTCTTCTTTAATTCTCTCAGCTTCCAATAAAGCGTCTATTCCCAGTGCATAAGAAGCTATAGGTCTATCATACACATTTTCTTCTTTATGAATGAAACTAGCGAATCTTCTCTTCTGGAAAATCTCTTCAAAAGATCTTCTCTCAGCGCTGTTAGAAGGGTTAAAAACCCATGCATTTTGGAATACATATCTACACTCTGGGTAGTACAACCAAAACAATGGTTTATAACCTTTTAAATCACCTGTATTCTGATCATACACTTCATATCTTGGGCATAGACCAATGATTCTCACGTAACGCTCTGAACGCTGTTTATCAAACACCCAGTGTTCTTTCATCTGGTATTGAGTCACTAGCTCTGACTGTATCGGTTCAGATACTTCTTTATAAGTGATCTCACCAGTCAATAAATCTTCTTCCTCTATTGTAACCACTGGATTCAAAATTGAATCTACCTGGTTAGGAGTAAGCGGATACTTGAACTCGTCATCATCTTGAGTAGGTCCTAATCCATAAGCAGTGATAGAACCATCACTCACTAGTGCGTTTTTCACCACTGTAAACAGACTATTTCTATCATTCAACTCTTCAAGAGGAAAGTAAAGTGGATGATTCATTTTCTCTTTGAGATCTAATGTTCTCCAAATTTTCTTTGACCACATTACATCTGCCTCTCTCAAGTATGGATAAGGTACCACACGTTGAGTTTGAGTATGCTCAGGAACATAAGCTCCATCTAACACAGTGTTAATCGTCTGTGCCTTTGAAGAAAAAGCAGCT
>CAZTVP010000003.1:0-19313 GCA_964616995.1 uncultured Comamonadaceae bacterium | reverse complement strand
TTGAGCATAAACTGAGGACTCACATCAAACACTCCGGCTATTCTGAATTTTTTAACCTGAAGAAACTCGTATGAAGGTGAAATACTAAGCCCTATGTATTTCGTGTTCCATTTGTAGTAGTTGTCTAGTTCTGCATCGCTTCCTTCCTTGGCGTAGTTATTATAAACTGCCGCAGCTTTTAGATAGATTTTTTCGGAGAGTGTGAGTCTATATCCTATGTTATAATGGAATCCACTCACAGAGTGCAGATTATCTAGTTCTTCTCCTTCAGAATTTTGATAGTTATAATTAGTAGAAACCCTGCCCACAGAGGTAGATAGCTGTTGGCTAGACACAAATTGGCATAAAAGTGAGCCTATGAATAGAAGTATTATATTTTTCATGGTTTGATAAATTGAGAGGTGAAAACTCTACTGTCAGCTATTACTCTTAAGAAGTATGCTCCAGTAGAGAGGTCTGAAATTCGTATTTGGATTAATGGTTGGAAAGAGAGATTTTCCGCTGGTTTAGTCAGAAGTTCTTTGCCAGAAATATCTACTATCTCAACCAAGGCCTCCTGTAAAGTTTCTGATGAAAAATCTATGGTTAACTCATCAGAAACCGGGTTAGGATAACTTGTAATGTTTAAGTCCTGCGGTGCAATGAAAATCTGATTCATAAAAGGAGCCTGAATGAATCCTTGATGTAGCCTAGTGTTTTCACTGCCTGATTTACCAGCCACTGAGGCTTGACCGATGCTCTGCTGAACTATTAGAGTGGATTCAGCACTGTTATAAGTAGATGAAGTTCCATCTGAGCTAAGTGTTTGTCTTACTAAAAATGCGTTTTGGCTATAGCCTATATGTATGCCAAAGATGCCATTGAGTAAAAGTATGTATTTCGCTTTCATGGGGCGTTTGTTTTTGATGCCACAAAATTACCTTGGCCACGTCCCTAGAATCGAATTTCAAGAGGGGACAAGAGGTGGACATAGCGAGGTACATTCGGTGGACAGCCTGATAAAATATTGTTATAACTAATTAAAAATGAAATAGATAATCCATGAGTCGCAAAAAGAGACCATATTATTCTAAAACTTAGGTGGGACATAGACGCTTTATACCGTTATAGAAAAACTGAGGTGATTAGGAAGATTTTGCACCGCAGAAAAAACAACATTTATTAGGGACAAAATGCCATTGAATTATGTGAGATTTTGGACGGATAAACCAGGAAGCACCATCAAATAAGGCTTTCCAAGTGGACAAAGAGAGGACACTAAGAGATTAGACACGTTTAGACAGCCATTATGCTTTGATGCAGTCATAGTTTTGAGTAAAAATCAAATTATGAAAGCCAAGCTTACTTTTCTTTTTACGCTCATTCAAGTCTCAGTAATATGTCAAGTTCCTAATGGTAGTTTCGAGAACTGGACACCTTTAGAACCGTATGCTCATCCAGAAGTGACATTACCTTTCTCTAGTATAAATCAGAATATTTTTTATACCACGGGAGAAACTGCAGTTTCAGAAGTAGAAGGTACAGAAGGTTCTTCCTTAGGAATAGAAAACCTATTGATAGGTCAAGACACAGTAGTCGGCTTCGCATTGTTCGGTGGTTTACCTCAAGGTGGTGGATTAGTATTTACAGATGGTATTCCATTTACTTCTGAATTTCCAGATACTGTTCGAATGCACCTTAAACATGAAATAAATGAATCTATACCAGGAAGCATCTTCTTTCAGTTTTTTCAGGAAGAGGAATTGGTAACCCTTGGAGAACAGGAAGATACCTTGTTCATCTATTCTGTTTCAGGCAGTCAATTGGAATGGGATACCCTGGAAATAGCTATAAACGAATTTGAACTTAACGGTATGCCTGATGAATGTGTGGTAGGTTTTAGTAGTGGAGATATTTTTGGAAGAGAAGGAACTCCTGGAAATTACTTATACATAGACGAGCTGGAGTTCATTTCTTCTAGTGACACCTTATTCGTATCAGATTTTAATACTTGGGCAGACACAGAATCACCTCTAGAGATAGATGATTGGGATAGTTTCTTTGACCCCACCAGTGGTTACGTCTTTCAATCAGATGAAAGTGTGGATGGAAACTTTTCATTGGGCCTATTAAGTCAGGAGGTGGATTCTACTGTTATTCAATCTTCTGTAGTTCTAGCTGAGGCGAGTGATTTTGGAATTAATCCCAACCAACCTTTACCTGAAGGTGCCTTCGTGCTCAGCTTTAGTTATAAGTATGAAACTTTGATCCCTGACTCTGCCAGAGCAGTAATTCTTCTGGCAGGTGATGATGATGCCAGCACATTTGACATTACTAGAAGCACTACTGTTCTGCATGAAACTTCAGATTGGATAGAGGTACAGGTAGAATTCAGTTCATTAGCCGATAGTGTTCAGTTTTATGGGTTAGAGTTTCATTCAGGACCTCAGTTTCCTGGAGAGCCTGCAGATAGTTCAGTTCTGCTGATTGATGACTTGAGACTGTTAAGTCTAGAAAATTGTGAATTGGAAATGGAGCTAAGTTCTCTGGATTCGCTGAATTGCCCTCAGGAAGACCTAGCGTTTTCTGTAGCATCTGCAGATTCTCACTTATGGTTCATGAATAACCCTTTAGACCAAGGATTTTTAGCTGTTTCAGATGAGGAGTCTTTTTCCTTATCATTTATTCAAGAGGGTCTTTACGAATACTTCTCCATTTCTGAGGTGGAGGGATGCTTTCAGTCATCTGATACGCTGAGCTTTCAAATTCTGAGTTTAACTACGCCTTCAATAAGTGCAGATGGATTAGAATCTATTACCATGTGCGCTAATTCCGATTTAGTTCTTAGCGTAGAAAATTCAAGTGAATTCAGCTCTTATAACTGGTTCTCGGAAGGAACTTTAATCGAAAATGAAGTTTCGGGAACTCTTATGGTTAATGGTTCCGAGGATTTTAGTGGTACATACATGTTAGAAGCGGAATCTGCTTTATGCGCTGCGCAATACACAACTAGCAATACAGTTACTATATCTACTTATCCATTAAATCTGCCCGAGATCAATCAAAATGGAAATAATCTAAGCACGGGTACATACGCTAGTTTTCAATGGTTTTATGAAGGAGAAGCATTACCTGGAGCCATAGCTCAGTTTCATACTCCTTTAAATGATGGCAATTACTCTGTGCAAGTGGAAGATGAATTTGGCTGTCAGTTTATGAGTGAGTCATATTTTTTCTCAGAAGTAAGAGTAAAAGAGATAGATGAAAACTCTCCATTCATTTATCCTAACCCATTCAGAGAAACCTTGAACCTAACTTCTAAAGAGCCCATACTGCAAGTAACATTAATGGATAGTTCTGGTAGAGTGCTGTGCAGTGTTCAGCCTTTGACTACAAATTGGACAATTCATGACCTGAATTTAACCGAAGGAACCTATTTTCTTTCTGTTCAGACCAAGAATGGCAGGACAGTGCAAAAGCTGATTCGTTCCTGATTTGTCTCAGAAGTATACTCTGAGACATAATGAGAAATTAAACTGTGAATTCTGTCGGCTTATTTGATCTTACTTTCCATTCTATGAAAGGAGTAAAATTTACCGTTGGCTGGATTACAGGAGTTTTGATTTTCCATGCCATAAGTGCACAAATTGAGGCTATTCCTGAATGGATAAACTGGGTAATTTTTTTAGTTAGCCCGTTGCTTGTTATCCATCTAGCACTAACCATTCTTATGGATGATAAGACTACTGACAAGAAGTGGGAAGAGGGTTATTTCTACCAGGATAGAGAACAAATGTTCACTTCCATAGAAGAAGTAGATGAAAGAGATTAATTGAGTTTGAAAGAATTTTGAGGTGTTTTGCACCGCAGGAACTAAGACTCCTTTTTAGCGGGCTTTTTCATAATGGCATAAATGACTAAAAAGTAACCCGTAAGAATAACTATAGGAGCTACGTACAGCCTTCTAGCACTGAAAATCTCCTCACTAAATTCATTAGGATTCTCACTTCCTCCACCAGAAAGCAGAGCAAAACCGATTATAATCACTGCCAAAGAAATGAGTAACAGGATGTAATTCTGCTTTCCGAAAACGAACTCTGTAGGATTGGAATTTTTCTTTTGCATGTGTTTCTAGTGTAGTCTTCCGTAGTCTAGACGGATGTATTTACGTACAGCAAATTTAGTAGAAATGAAAGAGATTAAAACACCAGCTCCCATAATGGCTAAGAATAAAATCCCAAGTGTGGTTAAGAATTCCTGATTGACCATTCCTTTTAGTTCTTTTAAAGAGTTTCTGAACAAGTAAATTATGCCCAGAATCATGGTAAAGGCAGTGAGTCCAGCTAGTATTCCTCTCCATATACTTTGAACTAGAAATGGACGCTGAATAAAGCCAGAAGTAGCACCTACAAGCTGCATACTTCTAATCAAGAAACGCTTGGAGAAAATAGCTAGTCTAATGGTATTATTGATTAATGCCACAGCTATCAGCAGTAGTATTCCGCTAAATATCAAGAGGAACAGAGAAATCTTTTTAAAGTTAGACTGCATTTCCTGAACCATATTAGGATGCCAGATGACTTGCCGTACTGCTGGATTTTTCTCTATCTCAGCGGTTATCATTTTTAGACTATCTGTTTCTGTGTAACTAGGCTTAACCTTTAAATCTACAGAAGCAGGCAGTGGATTTTGCCCCATAAATTCTAAGAACTCTTCTTCTAGTTCTTTCTGCAGCTCTTCTGCGGCCTCTTCTCTAGTGATACTCTTAG
Organism: uncultured Comamonadaceae bacterium; assembly: GCA_964616995.1. Lineage (GTDB taxonomy): Bacteria > Bacteroidota > Bacteroidia > Flavobacteriales_D > Sanyastnellaceae > ASP10-05a. The sequence goes on along the minus strand of CAZTVP010000003.1, from coordinate 14,565 downwards.
AGCTTCTGGTATATGGTTTATCATCTAACCAAGACTTGAAAGACTGCGTTTCTGCCTCGTTCACATGTTTTCTGAGTGTGATAAGGATAGGAAGATCCTCTTTAAGCGTTTCAGCAGCTTGATTTCCTACGAGCAGAAAAACACCCATAACTCCTAACATAAACAGCACTAGTGTAATCCCGAAGAATACGCTTAATCCTGAAGTTAGATTACTTTTAGATTTGCTTTTTTTACCGCTCATGAGAAATTCTAACGTCAAACTTAGTTAGAATCTTACCTTAGGAGTAGAATACTTGAAGTAGTCTTTTCAGACTTAGGTGTTAAGAAACTTGTGTAATGAACCCTTTAAAATGTAGTTTCTCTCCTGCTAGTGGATGATTAAAATTCACCACTACGGAGTTCACCTTGTTCTCTTCTATGATTCCAGTAAGGATGTTTTCATCTTCATCAGTCATTTCTATGATTTCTCCTTCTTGAAGAAAATCCTCATCTATTTCTCCTTCTACCATAAAGTGTTCTTTAGCATATTCTGCTATGAGCTCCTCTTGAATAGGCCCGAATGCTTTATTAGGTTCTAAGGTGAAACTGAATTTATCTGATACATTTAAACCTAAAATCTTCTCTTCAAAAGCATCTAACATCTCCTCTTCACCCATAGTAAATGTAAGCGGTTCATCGTCTTGGGTTTCCTCGATAAGCTCACCATCTTCATGGTCGTAAGTGAGGGTGTAATGCAGTGTTACTTTAGTTCCTTTATGGATATTCATGCTGGTTTAGTAATAGGATTGACAGATTTAATAATGGCCTCAAGTTCTCTCATGAGTTCTCTTTTAGAATGGCCTGGAGCATATAAGCGCGCGTCAGCGTGAATGACTCTTCTGTTTGGTAAATCAAGCTGAACGTACTGAAGAGATGGCCCTCCCTGAAATGCTCCTTCCTTAGTCCAGAGACTACGGAGTTCTAATTCATAATTTTCATCAGTAGATAAGTAGCGTACGGTTACATCATGTTTTTCTTGATGTCTAACGTAGGTGCTATCGTTTTCATCATAGGTGATGACACGGAGAATTTGGTCTCTTTTGCGCAGCAGATTTTCTACTTCCAGCACTTTCTCATCATCATATTCATAGGTGGAAACCACTATGTCTCTTACCATGTATTTATCTAAATCGTCTTCTTTTACAGAGGACATTTTATTCAACCATAGCACGTTTCCAGAATCCACCAGCACCTTGTAAGAAGGTGGTACTAGCATGGAGTATCCTTTTTTTCGTTCTATGGTTTGCATAGCCAGTGTATCTTGTCTGAAGCTGAGAGCTTTTTGCTTTCGAGATACTTCCTCATCATTTATTTTATTAATGATGTCTTTATAGCGGGTGGATAATAAGGTAAGCATGTCTGCTTCTGTCTTAGCCTTGGCATAAACTACGAGCTGGTCTATGGCGAATTCTGAGGAGGTAGTCTTAATATTAGGCTTCTGATTACTGAGTTTATCTCCAATGTCTATGTGGAGTACATTTCTGAAACGCTTGGCACTTCCTTTAAAATTATCTGGAGTAGAAAACTCAAGGTCAAACTGCCCCTGTGCAGGCATCATAGCAGGAACGTAATCTGTAAAAAGCACTTTTATAGAATCACCGAAATCCCCTTCCCATAAATCTCTATCTACCACTACCATCATATCACCGAAATCTCCTATATAGGATTTTAATGAGGTGCTAGATTCATAGTTTCCACATGAGCCTAAGATTAAAACCACTGCTACTAATGTCAAGATAATTCTATTCATGATTTTAGATTTTTTTAATTCTAAGTTTAGAGCCAGTCTTCAAGTTCTTCGGATTTATACCTCGGTTCAGTCTTTTAATATCATCTGTACTTACGCCAGAGTAGAGTTTAGCTATATCCCAGAGTGTATCTCCTTTTCTAACGGTGTGAATGGTGTATTCACCGTTATCTATCACAGGTTCTGGTGGTGGTGATTTTTTGGTGTTTTGCGCAGCTGGAGATTCACTTACGTAAAGTGTGAGTTTCTGCCCGGCTTTAATTCGCGTTCCTCTTATGCCGTTCCATCTTTTAATCTGAGAAACGGATACACCATGTTTTTCAGCTATGGTTCCCAGTACGTCTCCACTTCTTACGGTGTACTTTATTCTTTTGCCGTCATTTCTCTCGTTATATACAGCAGTGGATTTGACGTAGGCATGTTCCTTACTGGGTTTGTACGCCAGAATATCATCCTGTTTAGCTAGAAACTCTGGAATTTGCTGAATGGGAAGAACCAGCGCTATACCAGTAGAAAAGGCTGGAATCACACCTATCTTAAACTGAGGATTCAGCATTCTAAGGTCTTCCTCAGTTATGCTGGTAACAGCCGCTATTTGGTCGAATCTAGTTTTCTTCTTCACCATAACAGTATCCGTTTCCCAAAAAGAGTAGTTCAACTCATGTTTTTCAGCACCGTGCTCTTCACCAAATTCCATGAGGTAACACATAGCCATGAAGCGCGGAACGTATTTTTGGGTTTCTCTAGGTAAGTACGGTCTAATTTTCCAGAAATTATTAGAACCTCCTGCCTTTCTAATGGCTTTATTTACATTTCCAGGGCCACAGTTATAGGCTGCTATGGCCAGCTCCCACACACCGTAAATTTGATACAGTCTGTTCAAGTAAATACAGGCTGCTTCAGTAGATTTAACAGGGTCTCTTCTTTCATCTACATACGAGTTGATAACTAGTCCACATTCTCTGGCGGTAGGTAGCATAAACTGCCAAAGTCCTGTGGCACCTCTAGGTGAACGCGCATTAGGATTAAGACCTGACTCTATTACGCTTAAGCTTTTCATTTCTAGCGGAATATCATGCTTGTCTAATGTGGTTTCTAAAAGTGGAAAATACTGGTCTGAAAGAGCTAGTAGCTTAGAAAGCTGGTTTTTATACCTTAAATATTCTTTTATATACGGCTCTATAGCTGGATTATAAGCCAGATTTATAGGAGTCTGCTCGTTCATACTGTCCAACTTCTGCTTGAAAACAGAATTGGTTTCTTCCAGCATGACAGTTACAGAGTCTCTTTTCTGAGTCTTTTTTAAACCTCTCAGTTCAGAGATGTTCTTAAGCCAGAGAGAATCGGTGAGGTTAGCATATGAACTATCTACTGGTAAGACCTGAAGAGAATCAGTCTTTATTTCTAAAGTGTCCTGTCCTGTGGCAGAGGATATAATAAATAGGAGAGTAAACCCAAGTATGCCTAAAAATCTACACATGACTTTTGATTTAGCGGTGCAAAAAGAAATTACCTCTTAAAATAAAACACCCATTTAGAACGAAATGAGCACTGAAAAAATTACTCTTCTACTTTTTTACCGTCTGAAGAACCGTCTTTACTGGCATCTTTAAACTCTTTCATCCCTTGGCCTAGGCCTTTCATAAGTTCAGGGATTTTTTTTCCTCCAAAAAGAAGAACTACTACTAGCACTATTAGAATAATGCCTGGAACACCCATGTTTTGAAGAAATCCGAAGTTCATAATCCTGTTGATTTATAATTTCTAGTACAAATTTACCAAAAAACCTAGCCCTATACTCATAAAGCGCCATTATCTATTAACCGAGTTTCACCAGCGTAAGCAGCTATTAAAATTCGCATATCCTGTTCATTATCTGAGTTTTGCACCGCTGAAAAGGTGAGGCTATTAACGATTTTTAGATAGTCTGGTTTTAATCCTGCGCTGCGCAAATCTTCAATCAAAAGGTTTTCTAGGTCATTCACAGAGGTATTTTGAATGAGTTCCTTGGCTCTTATGATACTTTTAGAAATGGCAAGTGCGGCTGACTTTTCAGTAGCAGACAAACGCCTATTCCTAGAGCTTAGAGCTAGACCTGATTCTTCTCTAATAATCGGGCAACCTATGATTTTTACAGGGATGTTTTCAGTGTTTACCATGTGTTTGATGATGGCCAACTGCTGCCAGTCTTTTTCACCGAAATAGGCTTGATGAGGAGACACTACCTCGAATAGTCTTCTTACTATGGTGGACATTCCGTTAAAATGTCCGGGTCTATGCGCGCCCTCTAAACTATTGGTTAAAAGACCGTAATCTATGGGTGTGACTTCAGTATTGAAATAAATATCTTCATGCTGAGGAATAAAGGCTACATCCGTTTTTTCGGTGGCTAAAAGAGCTAGATCTTCTTTTTCAGTTTTCGGGTAAGCGGCTAAGTCTTTTTTATTATCAAACTGAGTAGGATTAGCGTAGATACTGCACACTACTACATCTGACTCTTTCTTGGCTTTATTTAATAGTGAGGCGTGACCTACGTGTAAAGCTCCCATAGTAGGGACGAATCCTATGGTTTTTTTCTGTTGAATGAGATGCTTAATTACATGCTTCATTCCAGCTACAGTTCTAATAATCCTAGTTGAACTCATATCTAAGCAAACAATAGATGAATCCGCCAAAACTAGCTTAAAACCTTGACCTGGGGGCTTAAATTTCGTAAATTTGCAGACTAATCTCTAGAAAACGTTGAAGTATGGAAAAAGTGCGTGTCCTTTATGTCTCTCAAGAAATTTTACCTTTTACTCCCGAATCCAATATAGGCTACATCTCTAGACATCTCCCACAAGGGGTGTTTGAAAGAGACAGAGAGATCAGAGTCTTTATGCCTAAATACGGAAAAATTAATGAGAGAAGACACCAGCTCCATGAAGTGATTAGACTGAGCGGAATGAATATGATCATAGATGATTCAGACCACCCGCTTATTATTAAAGTAGCTTCTATACCTACTGCTAGAATGCAGGTGTATTTTATAGATAATGAAGAGTATTTCTCCAGAAAGTTTTACAATACAGATGAGAAGGGAAGACTCTTTAAAGATGCAGATGAGCGTTCTATATTCTTCGTGAAAGGAGTGTTAGAAACCGTTAAGAAATTAGGGTGGGCTCCAGACATCATTCACTGCCATGGCTGGATGAGTGCTGTCCTTCCTTATTACGTGAAGAAGATTTTCAATGACAACCCTCACTTTACGGACACTAAAGTGATTTATTCTGCTTATGAACAAGGATTCGAAAAGACCTTAGATAAGCGTTTCGTAGAGAAACTTGAGTTTGATGGTGCTATCAGAGAGGATGTGAATGAAATAGAAAAGCCAGATTTTAACAACCTGAATCTTTTAGCGGCTAGATATTCTGATGGTGTAATTCAAGCTACGGAAAATATAGATTCGTCTTTAACAGACTATGTAGCTGAGAAAAACATTCCATTTTTAAATTTCCCGGGTAATGATGGTTACTTAGCTGAAGTAGATGAGTTCTATAATACTATTCACCAAAACGACTCCGTTTTACTAGAAGAGTGAAGGAAGAAAAACAATGCAAATAAATAAACTAACAAGGCTGTCCATGACAGCCTTTCTCGTTTCATGTATATTCTTCTCCTGTAAGAAGGATGAGCAAACCGTAGGATTAGGCCTTCAGCCCGACTCGGATGGACTGAATATATTTCAAGACAGTGTCTTTTTTTCTGGAAGTATCCTAAAGGGAGATTCCATAAGAACAGATGAATTAGGAGAGTCTTTTTTAGGAAATTACTTAGATGAAGAGTTCGGTCAATCGCGATCTACTTTTTATGGGCAACTGGAATTGCCAGGGAATAATCTAGACTTAGGACTTCCTGAAAACCTGATTCTTGACTCAGTGGTTTTAACTTTCAGAAGTACCCAAAGAATACTTGGTGGTTTGGAAGCTCAATCCTTTTCAGTTTATGAACTGGATGAAGACCTCTATCAAGACTCTCTTTATTATTCAGATAGAGTAGCGCTAACTACGTCTACAGATATAGTTCGTATTGGAGATGATGTAGTGGGTTTAACCAATGCTACCGACATCACGAGAGGAGATTCCATATTTGAAGTAATCCGTATTCCACTTGAAAATTCCTTCGGGCAGTTGCTTTTGAATGAAAGTGGAGGTTCAGTGTTTGAGAATAATGAGTCTTTCCAGAGTATATTTAAAGGTCTAGCAGTACAGTCGAATACACTAGATGCTGGAATTATAGGCTTGGATATAAATGATGACTTATCAGGTCTAACACTGTATTATAGAGATACCACTCTAGCAGAAACAGATACTACAGATGTTACTTTCCCATTTGATAACAGTTCTGCTTACTATAACTACTACGAAAGGGATTACAATAGTTCAATTTTCGGAAATCCTCAAATGGAAATAGAAAATAATGAACTCGTTTACCTACAAGGACTGGATGGAACTATAGCCAAATTTGACGTCATAGATTTCCCGGAATATCTTATAGGTGACAGTAACATTGTAGTTTCCAGTGCTGAACTCATAGTGCCAATAGATGAGAATCTAAATGACAAGTATCCTATTCCTCCTGGCTTATTCATTTCAGTAGGTAATAGCTTAGATTCACTTAAGATTCTAGAAGATCAGATTTTCGGTTCATCTATAGGAGGCTCATATGATAGCAGTAGAGATGCATACGTGTTTAATGTATCGTTACATATCCAGAATATCCTTAAAGGTACTGCTGAGGTAGAACCGCTGTGGCTTTCTGTGAATCCACCAGAAAGATTAACTGAGTTTTTAGATAATGCAGGCTTCTTTAGCCGGTTATTCATAGACCAGAGAAGAGTAATTCTGAATGGGCCTAATAGCAATTCACAGAATCCTTCTGACAATATGAGACTGGTTCTTACACTATCTGAGTAAGTTCTACCGTATTTTTACTGAAAACAATTACACTATGTGCGGAATAGTAGGATACATTGGCGAAAAAGACGCCTATCCAATCATCATAAAAGGATTAAAAAGACTGGAGTATAGAGGATATGATAGTGCTGGAGTAGCACTAGTGAACCAGAATGATCTAGCCCTGTATAAAAGAAAAGGAAAAGTAAGTGACCTTGAGGAATTTTCTGAAGGGAAGGATAAGAGTGGAAATATAGGAATAGGTCACACCAGATGGGCCACTCATGGTCAACCAAATGATGTAAACGCACACCCTCATACCAGTGGAGACGGGGAGCTAGCTCTAATTCACAATGGAATCATAGAAAATTATGCTGCCTTAAAAGAGGAACTTTCGAATAGAGGACATGAATTTTCAAGTGATACAGATACAGAGGTGCTTGTTCATCTAATAGAAGATGTAAGAAAAAATACAGACTTAAGCTTATTCGATTCGGTTCGTGTGGCGCTTTCTGAGGTAGTAGGAGCTTATGCTATAGTCATTTTAGATAAAAAGAATCCGGATGAACTTATAGTAGCTAAGAAGAGTAGCCCACTGGTAGTAGGAATAGGTGAACCAGGAGAATTTTTTATAGCAAGTGATGCTACACCTATAGTAGAATTCACTAAAAATGTAGTTTATCTAGAAGATGAGGAAATAGCTTTGGTAAACAGAAAAGGAGATCTGAAAATAGTAGATATCCAAAATCAAGAAGTTACTCCATATATTCAAGAGCTTGAGCTTCAGTTAGAAGCACTGGAAAAAGGTGGATACGATCACTTCATGCTTAAAGAAATCTATGAACAGCCACGTTCTATTACTGACTGTTTTAGAGGGAGAATGAACCTGAGCAAGGGAATGATAAGAATGTCTGGGATAGACGCTTATGAAGGGAAATGGAAAAATGCGAATCGAATTGTAATCGTAGCCTGCGGAACCTCGTGGCATGCTGGATTAGTAGCAGAATATTTATTCGAGGATTTAGCGAGAATTCCTGTAGAAGTGGAATATGCGTCTGAGTTTAGGTACAGAAACCCTATTATAAACGAAGACGATATAGTAATAGCTATTAGCCAGAGTGGTGAAACAGCAGATACTCTAGCGGCTATAAAACTGGCCAAGGATAAAGGAGCTCACATCTTTGGAGTGTGTAATGTAGTAGGATCTACCATTAGCAGAGAAACTCACAGTGGGGCTTACACTCATGCTGGCCCTGAGATAGGTGTAGCATCTACTAAAGCTTTTACTGCTCAAGTTACTGTACTTACCTTAATGGCATTAGAAGTAGCTCGTAAAAAAGGAACTATTAGTGATGAAAAGTACCATAGACTAATGGCAGAGCTCAGCTCCATCCCAAGCAAAGTAGAAAAGGTACTTACGTTAAATGATAAAATTGAATACATAGCGGGCATTTATAAAGATGCCGCTAACGCATTGTACTTAGGGAGAGGATATAGCTTCCCTGTAGCCCTAGAAGGAGCGCTTAAACTCAAAGAAATCAGCTACATACATGCAGAAGGTTATCCTGCGGCAGAAATGAAACATGGGCCCATAGCACTGATAGATGAGGAAATGCCCGTTTTTGTGATAGCTACTCAAGGACCGAGTTATGAAAAAGTAGTGAGCAATATCCAAGAAGTAAAAGCCAGAAAAGGAAAGATCATAGCCATCATTACTGAAGGTGATAAAGACGTGAAATCCATGGCGGACCACTTTATAGAAATACCTAAATGTGATGAGGTGCTCATGCCACTTGTAAGCACTGTGCCGTTACAGTTACTTTCATACCATATAGCACTGATGAGAGGGTGTAATGTAGATCAGCCGCGTAATCTGGCTAAGTCAGTAACAGTGGAATAGCTAAGTTTTATTAGTCTGGTTCAGTCTCTCTCTTTTCTTAAAGTAGGCGTTTAGGAAGAGGGTGGAAATAATAAGTAAAGCTCCTATGTAAAATTGAGGAGACATATGCTCATCTTCTTTGAAAACCAGCAGAGCTATAATGATGCTATAAATAGGCTCTAGATTAATCGTTAAAGAGACGGTAAATGGAGATAGAACTTCCATTACTTTCACACTGGCTATAAAAGCAAAAGAAGTAGCCAAAAGGCCGAGGAGGGAGAGCCAAACCCATTGCACTGCAGAAATAGAAGAAATACTAACTAAATCACCAGTGCTTACTAGCATTATACCTAGAATTACCGCACCACTTGAAATCTCATAAAAGCTAATTAAGGTGCTGTTATGCTGCTTCACTAGATTACTATTCATAAGTGAAAATACAGCTGCTAAGAGCGCAGCTATAAGTGAATAAACGATGCCTTTCCAGTACTGAAACTCATAACCCAGAATCACCACTAAGCCTATGATTACTAGAGCACCTAAAAGAATTTCATAAGCCACCAGCTTACGGTCTGTGATAAGCGGCTGGAGCAGCGCTAGAAATAAAGATGTAGTAGAGATAGTAGCTAGTGCTATGGAGACGTTACTCACGTTTATAGATTCAAAAAAGAAAAACCAATGTGCACAGATTATAGCTCCTACTCCTGCTAGCTGAAAGAACTGGCTAACGGTTATTTTCTTCAGAGAAGTTTTACTGAAAGCGGCATAAAGCCCAATGCCAATGCTCCCTATGAGCACCCTATAAAACACTGTGTTAAGTGAACCTAGTCCTTCCAGTAGCTTCCCGAAAATTCCTGTTAACCCGAAGATTAAAACAGTAATATGTAAGATAAGAAGGTTTTTATGGTAATTACTCATTCTTCTCTTTTACCTCTGTAACTCCACCTGAAACGATGTACTTCATAACCTCGCTGGCATTTTTATCTATAGGTGTGATCATAGATTTATCTACCACAAATAAGTTTCCAGAGAAGTTATAACTGTGTGGAAGATATACGGCTACTTTGTGTTCATCTTCTATGCCTAAGTCATCTAAATCTTCATCGGTGATAAAACCGAGTTTTTCTAAATTACTATCTCTGTTCACTTTAACCAGAACCGGTTTGTTAAATCTTTTTTTCTGTCCTACGAATGCCGATAACAAGTCTTTAATAGCAGAATAGAGCGTCTTTATAAGTGGAATTCTCTCTAAAGAATCATTAAGTAGCTTACGAAGCGGTCGTGCTATGAATGTAGTTCCTAAAAATCCTACTAGTGTGATTAGAACTAACAGAACTATAATTCCGCTTCCGAAGAACCAGTTTACATTAATTAAGCTATTAAGAAAATTAAACAGATATACTATGATATAAATGGTGACTGTAATGGGAACTGCCAGTAGTAAGCCGTTTAGGAAGTAATTTAAGAGCTTTCTGTACATGATTTCTTTTAAGATTCTATAAGAGTATGTTTAACAATCACTATATTTCTCACACAAAACTAACTGTAATCAAACAATGGAACTTTACAATTTTAAAGAGGATTTTACGAATAGTGTGTTCAGGCTGATGGGTAGAATTTTATTAATGACTATTTTAATCCAAATAGTAGTCAGCTTGATTTCTTACTTAGGAATGAGTGTTTTTATGCCTGGTTTAGCTGATTTTCAAAGTCAGATGCAGAGTGTAGCTCAAAGTGGAGACTTCGAGGCTATGATGGAAGAGATGCAGGGTCTGGCTATGAACTCTGATCTTCTTAGTCCTGGGGGGCTAACTATGGTATCTATTATATCTATAGTTCTAACTCTACTTACGTACAACATTCTCTTTAATGGCTCTCGTAATGAAGTAGAAGATAATGATAACTCTCTTGCAAGTGCAGTTCGGGGTATTTTTGATAGTCGTTTATTAAAGTATGTGGTTGTTTATTTCTTGTCTATCATTGGTTTTTTCATTGTAATGTTCTTGCTAGCCATGAGCCAAAGCGGACTGTTAATTTTTATAGGTGTAGTAGCTTTATTGCCGATTTTTTTATGGTTCACTTTATCCTATGCAGCCATAGGAATAGGAAATTACTCTATAGGTGAAAGTCTCAAACTTACATTCTCAAATCTTAGCTTTGGTAGATGGGCTAAGGTTTTAGGGATTGGAATTCTAGCTTTTATAGCACTTTTAATAGTGGCAGTAGTGGTAGGTTTAATAGCTAGCCTAATAATGAAAATACCTGGGGTGGGTCCTATACTAGGTCAGATTATTAACTCTCTAATTTCAGGTGCTTTAATAGCTTTTATAGTAGCAGGTTTTAGCGGATTGTTTTATAGATATACTGAAAGCGCAGAATCTGAAGAACAGTATATAGTTACCGACTGATACTTGGCATCTAAATATTCTAGAAAAGAAGTCTTACGTGCTGCAGCTAATAATGCAGATGCTCAAATTCTGAGGGTAAATCAGCTGTTCTCCGCGGTGCAAAATGAAGATGCATTAATCACTTCTCCACTTCCTGGAAAATGGAGTGCTAAGCAGTGTGTGGAACATCTCATCCTCACTATGGATGTTTATATTCCAAGAATTACGAGGGCAATAGAAAGTGGAGTTAAGTCAGATGAAGACCAATATCCACATGGGAGATTCGGAAAGAAATTCGCGGATTCTATGTTACCCAAAACAGAAGGAGGACGCACTCCACAGATGAAGACGTTTAAGTCTTTACAACCAGGAGTTACAGGAGCCAGTTCTATAGATGTGGTTATGAGTTTTGCGGAGCAAATGAAAACCATTAAAACCCTCATTCAAAAAAGCCAATATTTAGACCTTAAAAAAGCGAGAGTAACATCTGCCGTAGGGCCTATTCTTCGGTTCAGATTAGGGGATGTTTATCCATTTCTACTCGCTCATAACGAAAGACATATCATCCAAGCTGAGAAAGCTGTGGAGTTGTGCTTGAAGCATTAAATAAAAGATTAAAAAATGAGAATACTCAAAACATTAACACTAATAATTCTCTTCATTTTCCTAAGCTTTACTTTTCAAGCCCAATCTCCTCTTTTCCCAAACTCTGTAGTTTCTAACGACATAGACTTCATTCTAGAAATAGATCCAGATGTTTTTCTAGAAGTAACGTTTCTTGGGTTAGATGATAAGGAAATGCCCAGCAGTCTCAGTGAGGAGCTTTTCGATACGGATACTTTTGTTTTTCAAGCAGAGTTTGAAGGAGGGCATACCACTGAAATTTGGTGTCACAGTTCTTTTGGTACTCAAGAAGCTGCTCAAGAATACGCAGAGAAGCTTGGCCCTAGATTAGGAAAGCTTCCAGCCATCCAAAGGGAGATGCTAAACCATGTAGTCATTCATAATGGAAATGCTGGAGCCTACGCAGAAACGGAAGGACAGTTTTTTATTCTCTATTCTGAAAACATGGACGATAGAATCAGCACAAATGACTTGGAGGAAACCGTATTTCACGAGTCTGTGCATTCCTCACTCCAGGCTATTTATGAAGGAGAACCTATATGGACAAATGCTCAAGATGCCGACCAAGCTTTTATTACGGAGTATGCTCAAGAGTTACCTGGTTTAGAAGACATGCCTGAAACTGCACTTTTTGCATATGCTTATCTCACTTATCCGGGCCGACTACCACAAGAAGTGGAAGAATGGATGACAGAACACAACCCTAATAAACTAGAGTTTTTCAGCATGTTTTATGGGGAAGTAGTTTCCGTTCCTTCTTTGGAATCTAAAATCGAATTATTCATTTATCCCAATCCCGCTCATCATCAGATGATTATTGACTCTCCTAAATCACAGAAGATTGTCATTTTGGATGCATTAGGTAAAGCGGTGCAATACATCAATATCCACCAAGGAAAAAACTACATTGAAGTCAAAGATCTTACTTCTGGAGTTTACTCTATCGTATCAGAGAATGGTGATACTAGAAAGCTGATTTTGGAATAAATACAGCCTCCCTTTTAGATTTATGGTCATATTTACGCTAGAAATAAAACCATGAGACCCTACATCCAAGACGTTACCCTTAGAGATGGCATGCACGCCATTAAACATCAGTATGGAAAAGAGCAGCTTAAGGAAATCTGCATAGCGCTAGATAAAGCTGGAGTAGATGCCATAGAAGTAGCTCATGGTGATGGTTTAGCTGGAGGAAGTTTTAACTACGGATTCGGGGCGCACACAGACTGGGACTGGTTAGCAGGTCTAAGTGAAGTAATAGAAAATGCTATCCTCACTACGCTAATTTTACCAGGAATAGCTACCATAGATGACCTCAAAAAAGCAGCTGATTTAGGAGTAAAATCGGTACGAATAGCCACTCACTGCACTGAGGCAGATATTTCTCCTCAACACATTCATGCAGCCAAGGAATTAGGCATGGACGTAGGAGGGTTTCTCATGATGGCGCACATGAATTCTCCTGAGAAATTAGCTGAGCAAGCCTTAATCATGGAAGCAGCTGGAGCCGACTGTGTATATGTTACGGATTCTGCAGGTGCACTTCTCATGGATGGAGTGAGAGATAGAGTTCGAGCGTTTAAGAAAGTACTCAAACCAGAAACTGAAATTGGCATTCACTGCCATCACAATCTTTCTTTAGGAGTAGCTAACACCATAGTAGCTTATGAAGAAGGAGCCACTAGATTAGATGCGTCACTCGCAGGAATGGGAGCAGGAGCAGGAAACGCTCCTTTAGAAGTGCTAATAGCCGTGCTGGACAAAATGGAAGTAGAACACGGCTCAGATTTATATCAGCTTATGGATGCTGCTGATGATTTGATTCGTCCGTTACAGCAAAGACCTGTGAGAGTGGATAGAGAGACACTTTCGCTAGGTTATGCGGGAGTTTATTCTTCTTTTCTTCTGCACTCTGAACGTGCGGCTAAAAAGTACGGTCTGGACACTAGAGAAATCCTTGTAGAACTTGGTAATAGAAAAATGGTAGGAGGCCAAGAGGATATGATTGTAGATGTAGCTTTAGATTTGCTGGCGCAAAAGAAGTAAAATGAAAAAACACATCCCTAATCTATTTACACTAGGAAATCTGTTTTGTGGATGTATAGCTGTTTGGGTATTGTTGAAAGGTTCTGGTTCTGTAGAAATGTCTCATTTCGAGGTAGCTGCGTACTTTGTGCTGACTGGAGCTTTTCTCGATTTCTTTGATGGGTTTTTCGCACGGAAACTAGGAGTAGCTGGTCATTTAGGTAAGCAGTTAGATAGCTTAGCAGATATGGTCACTTTTGGTGTGGTTCCAGGATTTATAGGAGTGAATTTATGTGAGAATTTGTTGTCTTTTAGCTCGTTGGATTTGCCAAGTGGGATAGCCTTTGCACCGCTAGTCATCACCTTAATGAGTGCTATGAGACTGGCCATTTTTAATATCAGCACAGACCAGTCCGACTCGTTTATAGGTCTTCCTACTCCTGCTAATACTCTGTTTTGGATTGGGCTTCCTGCTCTACTTGAGGAACTTTATATCGGGAATGTCACCACCATTATTTTGCTCAGTGTTTTATCTGCCATGTTATTGGTTTCTAAAAGAAGGCTCATAGCGCTAAAGTTCAAGTCTTTCGGGTGGAAGGGAAATGAGGCCAGATACATACTCATTTTAGCCAGCTTGGTAAGTTTAATTACGTTGACAACTCTTACAGGAAATCTCTTGGCTTCCCTGCCAATAATCATACTTTTGTACCTCTTAATTTCAGTAATACATTATAGATTCAGCACATCATGAATTTTAAAGCAGAAATAGACGTAATGCCACTTCCGGCTCTTTTAGACCCACAGGGTAAAGCCGTTTCTAACAACATGAAGAACATAGGTTTAGAGGAGATTACGAATGTGAGAATAGGAAAGCATATTACGTTACACGTAGAGGCTAATAATAAGGCAGATGCTGAGTCTAAAGTAAAT
>CAZTVP010000002.1:0-20283 GCA_964616995.1 uncultured Comamonadaceae bacterium | reverse complement strand
TTTCTGCGCGAATGATTTAAAAAATCCCGATAGCCCAAAGAGATATCCATAGCCAACCAGAAACAGCAGGTAGATAGGGAATATCAGAATGAAATAGATAACAGAGAAAACGACTGACTTCTCTCCACCAGTAAAGAATTCTACTACAGGCTTTTTAAGAAAAGCTATAGTAGTTCCAGTAAGTGCAAATACGATAAGAATCAGCACCAGTTCCTTAGCCGAAACTCCCCATTTCTCCTGTAACCTATCAAACCATTTCATTTTCTTGACTCTATCTGTGCTTTAAAATTCTCAAATCGTAAACCTGCTTGCCAGAAGGCAAGTCGAATCAATCGTATCCCGATAGCTATCGGGACTAAAATCAATCCACCCAATCCGCCACAAAAACATTAGTAGCTCCTCCGTAAGCATTCGGGTCTGCACCATTTCCTCTGTTACTACTAAAGGCTATCTTTTTTCCGTCAAAGCTAAACATCGGGAAAGAATCGAATACATTGTCATAAGTGACCTGCTCTAAACCTGTTCCATCCGTATTGATGAGGAATAGATTAAATAACCTTCCTGACTTACTATGGTGATTACTAGCAAAGAGAATTTTTTCTCCACTCGGGTGGAAAAACGGAGCCCAATTTGCACCGCCTAAATCCGTTAGCTGGCGAGCTTCACTTCCATCTGCCTTAGCTATGTATAATTCCATTTCTGTAGGCTGAACCAGTCCTTTTTTGAGCAGTGATTTGTACTGCTCCTGAGCCTCAGGCGTTGATGGTCTAGATGACCTCCAAATCAAGTATTCTCCATCCGGAGAGAAAAATGCTCCACCGTCATAACCTAGTCCAGAAGTAATCTGCTTTACATCAGTTCCATCTATGTTCATGGTGTAAAGCTCTAAATCTCCGCTTCTGAGCGAAGTAAAAACTATCTTATCACCCTTAGGAGAAACGGTAGCTTCTGCGTCATAACCTGGGCCATCTGTTAGCTGCTGCACAATGTTGCCTTCAAGGTCAGCTACAAAAATGTCGAATTCAGGATAAATAGGCCAAACATATTCACCATTCGGCCCTCTATGTGGAACTGGAGGACAAGAATCCATTTCTAAGTGAGTACTCGCGTATAAAATGGTGGAATCACCAGGCATAAAATAGCTGCATGTGGTTCTTCCTTTTCCTGTAGAAACCATGGGCGGAGTTTTATCTGCGTAATTCTCATCTGCGTTCATGATAAAAATCTGGTCGCATGAAGCGCCCCATTTTTCATATGAAGCTTGAAAAACTAGTTTATCATCTGCAAAACTCCAGTAAGCTTCAGCATTATCACCTCCATTGGTCATCATTCTCATGTTGGCAAAATGCTTTTCCTGTGGATACAAGAAATCATCACCTAACTCAGGAGCATCTGCTGTGGAATGTCCATGATGAGGATTTTCTTTAGAAGAGTCATGATGTTGGTCAGCATGATGATGTGAATCTCCACTCTTGTCACTAGACTGTTGTCCGCAAGAAATAATGAAGGTAGAAAAGGCTAGAATTAGTAAAGCAGAATTGAATTTCATTTCCGAAAATTTTTCGCGAAAATACGTAAGTACACTGAACTTTGAGGTTCTGAAACATTGCACCGCAGTGTTAAATATCTGAATCTGATGAATGTCATTTTGAATTGATAGCTAGCGGTTACCTTTGTGTATTAAATTGAAAGATAATGAGCTTTAGTTTCGGGAAATATTCACTGGGAATCTGTGTGTTGGGAATTACGTGTATAGCCTCTACATGTGGAATGGACAAGGCCATGATTACAGCTCCATTTCAGTATCAGTTTTCTCAAGTAGAAGCACTTACCTTATTGGCATCTGATAAAATGGAAGGTCGAGAGATAGGTCAGCCAGGAGGATTAATGGCAGCAGATTTTATCCGAGATGAAATGGTGAATATGGGTCTTTCTCAGTCTGGAGAAAACGGAACCTATTTCCAAGAATTCACTTTTCAGCCGATTAGCATAAATCCTCATGGAACTGTGGATAGCATAGGTTTAGGACTAAGCCCTGTAATTACTATAAGTGGGAAGAATGTGATAGGAGAGATTGACCATGGAGCAGAGAATACCATCATCATAGGAGCGCATTATGACCATCTTGGATTCGGAAATGAGTTTTCGCTTTTTAAGGGTGATTCAGCCATTCATAATGGTGCTGATGATAATGCCAGTGGAGTAGTAGCCATGCTCAAGTTGGCTAATACCATTAAAAACAACCCGAATTTATACAGTAATTATAATTATCAGTTCATAGCATTTAGCGGAGAGGAATATGGACTCATAGGTTCTAATCACTACGTGAGTAATCCTACTGTGGATTTGAGTAAGGTGAATTGTATGATAAACTTTGATATGGTGGGGCGTTTAAAAGAAGACAATTCCTTAGCCATCTACGGAAATGGAACCAGCCCTACTTGGACTAGTCTCCTAGAAGAACTCAATAAAGACCGCTTCCAAATCGTCTTTGAAGAATCTGGAGTAGGGCCATCCGATCATACTTCTTTTTACTTGGAGGACATGCCAGTGCTGCACTTTTTCACTGGGCAGCACGAAGATTACCATAAACCGTCAGACGATATAGCGCGCATTAACTTTGAAGGATTGGCTCAGATAACGGATTTTGTTCGGGAGGTAGTTTTAGCGTTGCAAAGCAAACCCAAACTAGAATTCACCAAAACGGAAGACTCGAGCTCAGAGGAAATGTCGTTTAAGGTAACGCTAGGAGTAGTTCCAGATTACATGTACGCAGAAAAAGGCATGCGTATAGATGGAGTAACTGAAGGAAGACCTGCCGCCAATGCTGGAATGGTAAAAGGAGATGTGGTCATTCAAATAGGAGAAAATCCAGTAAATGATATGATGCAGTACATGGAATGCCTAGGAAAGTACGAAGAAGGAGATTCTACTAAAGTGAAAGTGAAGCGAGGAGAAGAAGTGCTGGAGCTGGATGTTACCTGGGATTAGCTTAACTAAAGCTGAAAACTGGCGTCAGCTTCCCTTTACATTATTTTACAATTCTCTGGTTTCATTTAGGTTATTTTTGACCGACCAAATAATTTACTAAATGAAAACCAAAATCAGCTTAGCCAGCTTGATGCTCTTCCTTTTCATAGGAATTACCCAAGCTCAAGTTTCGGCAGTTCAGTTCACTGAATTCGATTTAAAAAATGGACTTCACGTAATTCTGCATGAAGACCACAGCACACCAGTAGTAGCAGTTACAGTGATGTATCACGTAGGTTCTAAGAACGAAGACCCTAGCAGAACAGGTATGGCGCACTTCTTTGAGCATCTACTGTTTGAAGGAAGTGAGAATATAGACAGAGGAGAATTCGACCGCTACATAGAAAATGCAGGAGGAACGCTAAATGCTAATACTTCAAACGATAGAACTTTCTACTATGAGATTCTTCCGTCTAATCAGTTAGAACTAGGTTTATGGCTAGAGAGTGAGCGTATGCTTCATGCTAAAATCGAGCAGATAGGAATAGACACTCAAAATGAAGTAGTGAAAGAAGAAAAAAGACAGCGTATGGATAACCAACCTTACGGTAAACTTCTTTCTGAAACTATGGCTCACGCTTATGAAGTACATCCTTATAAATGGCCTGTGATAGGAAGTATGGAGCATTTGGATGCTGCTACTCATGCTGATTTTATGGATTTTTATAATACGTTTTATGTGCCTGAGAATGCTGTGCTTTCCATAGCAGGAGACATAGATGTAGAAGAAACTAAAAAGCTGATAAAAAAATACTTCAGCGGAATACCTAGAGGTGGAAAAGAAATTCCTAGACCTACAGAGATAGAACCTGTAAAAACTCAGGAAGTAAGAGATACCATCTGGGGAAAAGACCAGCTTCCAGCTATAGTAATGGCCTACCACATTCCTGCACAAGGAACAGATGAATACTATGCGGTAGATATGCTGAACCAAGTGCTAAGCGGAGGAGAAAGCTCGAGATTAAATAGAGCTGTGGTAGATGAGAAACAGTTGGCCATTTTTGCAGGAGCATTTTCTTTCGGGACTGAAGACCCTGGTGTAACACTAGGTTTTTCTGTAGCTAATATGGGCATAGAACCTGGGCAAGTAGAAGAAGCCATGAATGAAGAAATAGAAAAGCTAAAAACTGAACTCATCTCAGAGAGAGAATTCCAAAAGCTCAGAAATCAAATAGAATCGCAGTTCGTTCAGAGCAATAGTTCTATGGCTGGAATAGCTGAGTCTTTAGCTAACTATCACATGTATAATGGTGATGCTAATCTTATCAATACGGAGATAGATAAATACTTAGCCGTTACCAGAGAAGACATTATGAATGCTGCTAAGAAGTATTACAATAAAGAAAATAGAGTAGTCCTCTACTTCATGTATGACGAGAATTACTCAGCTGAACAATAATCATAAACCGATAAAAAGTTAGAAATGAAAAATTTACTTTACATAAGCCTACTGACCATCGGTTTTTTAACCGCTTGTTCACCTAAGGTAGATAGAAGCATGGCACCAGCGCCAGCTGCCGCGCCTGCCATCCAAATTCCAGATTACCAAACGTTCACTTTAGAAAATGGATTACAAGTCATAGTAGTAGAAAACCATAAACTACCGAGTGTTTCTTATCAGTTAAGCACAGACTGGGACATAGTGGTAGAAGGAGATAAGGCAGGAGCCGCTGATATGGCTGGAGACTTATTGAGAAAAGGAACTACTTCTAAGTCTAAAGCAGAAATAGATGAAGCCATAGATTTTATAGGAGCTTCTTTCAGTACAAGCTCTTCAGGGATGTTCGGAAGAAGTCTTACCAAGCACAGTGATGAACTACTAGGAATCATGTCTGATGTACTTCTGAACCCTACTTTTCCTCAAGATGAGTTAGATAAAGCTAAAACACAAACCCTAAGTGGTTTGGCTTCTGCTAAAACTGAGCCTGGTAGCATGATGGCTAACGTGAGAGGAGTAGTGAACTATGGAGCAGAGCATCCCTACGGAGAAGTGGTTACTGAAAAAACGGTAGAAAATATTACCAGAGATGACTTGGTAAACTTCTATGAGAGCTACTGGAAGCCAAATGAGAGTTTCCTAGTTATAGTAGGAGATATCACACTAGCCGAAGCTAAGGAGAAAGCCAATACTTATTTTTCAGCTTGGGAGAAAGGTAATGTGCCATCTCCATCTTATAAAAAGCACTCTAATCCTGATGGAAACACAGTGGTTTTTGTACCATTAAAAGATGCGGTGCAATCCACCATTAGCGTAACCTACCCAGTTGACCTTCAGCCAGGAGCTGATGATGCTTTAGCTGCTAGAGTAATGAATACGATTCTAGGAGGAGGAGTTTTCTCGGGGAGATTAATGCAAAATCTTAGAGAAGACAAAGGTTACACATACGGTTCTAGAAGTAGCCTAAGCTCAGATAGAATAGTGGGAACATTCAGTGCAGGAGCTAGTGTAAGAAATGAAGTTACGGACAGTTCTGTTACTGAAATACTTTATGAGCTAAACAGAATGATTACTGAACCTGTTACAGATTCTATTCTTACGTTCATAAAGAACTCTATGAGTGGAAGCTTTGCGCGTAGTCTGGAGCAGCCAAGAACCATAGCACGATTTGCACTAAATACGTTCAGATACGACCTTCCTAAAGATTACTACAATACTTATTTGCAACGCTTAGAAGCCCTTACACCTGCAGATGTTACCGCAGCCGCTCAGAAATACATCAAGCCTGAGAATGCCAACATTATAGTAGTAGGGAATAAAGATGAGGCTGAAAAGTTGGCCAAATTCAGTGCTAAAGGTGAGGTAATCATGCTAGACCAATACGGAAAAGAGTGGAAAGACTTAGCACCAGCGCCTGATGGAGCTACGGCCCAGTCAGTCATAGAAGATTATGCAGATGCCATAGGAGGAGAGGAAGCCATTAATAAGTTGAATACACTGAGACAAACAGGTTCTATGAACATGATGGGTATGGATATTCCTATAGATACCAAGTTAGAAGTAGGTAAGAAGTTCAGTATGCAGATGGGAGCTGCTCCACAGATTTTTTACTCTGTAGTGTATAATGATGGAAAAGCTTCAGCTGCGCAAATGGGAGCTCCAATGCCGATAGACGATGCTACATTGAAGAGCTTTAGTGAGCAGAGTTATCCATTTCCAGAACTAATGTATGCTGAAATGGGATACACCATGACCTTAGATGGAATAGGAGATTTAGACGGAGAATCAGTATATATTCTAACCGTTACAGATGCCGATGGAAATGCAGCTACAGAATACTACGCTGTAGAAAGTGGTTTAAAACTAAAAGAAGAACAAACTCAAGAAGTACCAGGAATGGGAGAAATGACTTCTACCACGGTTTACAAAGAATACATGGAAGTTGACGGAGTGAAGTTCGCTTCTAAAATGAGCCAAGTAGAAGGCCCACAAACCATGGAAATCACCGTTTCCAACATAGAAGTAAACCCAAAGTTTAAAAGTTCAGACTTCAAGGTAGAATAATACCTATCTCAAAGAAAAATACAGACGGTCATCTGAGGAGTTAGATGGCCGTTTTTTGTTTTTGGGAGTTGCCCATTCCCACTCCGCTTTCGACTTTCTCACTTCGTTCGGCTCAATCTCCGTTGAATTTCGTTTTTGGAGTTGCCCGTTCGTGTGTCGCTTGGTTGCTGAGCGCGAAGCAGTCCACTTCGACAGAAAAGCTCAGCGTGGCAGAAGTACAGCGCGCGCATTTCGTTATACTCAATATTTTTAGCGCGCTGGCTGTTCCCTGAGCCCGACTGAAAGGAGGAAGTGTTGAAGGGAGAAGGGAAGGAGCAAAGCAACAGCAAAGCCAACTTACCACTTCTTCAATCAACAATTATCAATTATCATTTTTCAATTAAAATCCTCTCCCTCTGTAAAACTTGTGTTTCACTCCAAAGAACCAACTGATAGCTCCCAACCGAAAACTCAGAAACCGAAACCATCATAGTACTCCCCTTAGCATGAGCAGGAAACTCTTCCAGCACTCTTCCATTCATATCTATCAGTTGATAGACAGAACCAATAGGTGCGTTTTGACTTTGGTAAATGTTCAAAAATTCATTGGCAGGAATAGGCCCAGCTTTAAAGTATTCTTTAATGGTTTTGAGTTCTGTAATGGTGTTAGAAGTATCAGAAGGAATGCTGTCTGAAAGGTGACAACCTTCTACCAAGCAGCCAAACTCATCTACTTTCACTAACCATCCTTGCTGAGGTGGGCCTGTGGTGAATTCTTGGTCAGAGTCTAGGTCTCTGGATTCACCGCAGAAGATATAACCTCCATCGGAAGTGACTTTGAGGTCATTCAGCGTGTGTTCTTCATTAGGAGTGTTAATGTAATGGTAAGTTCTGTCCCAGAGCACTGTTCCTTCTTCATCTACTTTAACCAACCAACCTTGACTTATGGTAGTTCCTGTGCTGTCGGTTTGTAAACTGTCTGGTAAGAATTCTTTTTTATTTCCTCCTGCTACGTAACCTGAGTTGTCTTGGGATTTTACTACTTTGTAGAACCTATTTCCCCACCAAGCATCATAGCCGTTTCCTAAGATGTTGTCCCTGATTACCTCTCCATTGATATCCATTTTAAAAAGTCTTCCAGTAAGAAAAGTATCTTGACCTTGCGCCCCACCAACACCAATAAATCTGCTTGGTGTATCAGACCAAACGAGGTCATTAGTTTCACCTGACAACTCATTTTCTACTAATGAAATTAAGGCTCCGGACTCACTCAGTTGGATAAACTTTGAACTTACACCAACTTCTCTCAAAATCCCCAAAACCCCGCCATTCTCAGTGGGAAGTAGCGCGTTACAGTATTCGGGTTGGGCGGGTGTGGCGTAAATGTACTCCCAGAGTACTTCTCCATCTGGTGTCATGCGCTGGATGTAAAAATCTCCGCCTGTGCCTGATTGAGTATTTAGAATGCTACTGCTAATAAAGATACAATTGTCATCATTTGTAGATTGGCAAAAACCAACAGGAGCAATTGTACTAGCACCTTCATCTGGAAAGTAAGGTGAAGAATAGTACTTGATTTGGATGGTATCTCCTTCTTCATCGAAACTGGCTAGAAAACCTTCTCTGGGGTTCACTCCGTTGTCTTTGTAACCAATACAAGTGTTTTGATTGAAGTCATTTAGATAGGTCATACCTGATTCGTAAGTAACCAGATTAAAACCAGATTCAGGAAAGTACATTTTTCTATCAATGAACTCTCCTTGCAAATCGAATCGTGTGAAGAATAGAGGAGTTTGATTCCCAGTGTAAACACCATTGCCTACTATGCCATAGCCGTTTTCTATTTCAGTAATTCCAACAAAGACTGCAGCGTTTAAATCAATATCACTCCTCACATTAAACCGCTCCTGCCCAAACAATTGACCATTCAACTGAAAGAGAAGAATAACTAGAAAAGCTACTTTAGAAAAGATATATTGCAGGCAGAACTTCACTGCCCTAAAATACAGACTATTCTGCTAATTCCTATTTACCGATAACGCCTGACTATGACCTCAACCTCACTCCAAAGAATATAGTTCTAGGCTGAGCGGGGCCGTAAACGAAGTTACTGTCTCTGTTTTTGCCTATGTCAAAATCGTTTTGGTAAGCATTAAGGATGTTTCTAATCCCTGAGTAGAACTCTAGCTTGGTAGCTCCTTTTCTGAGGTTGAAAGTATAACCTGCTTTTATGCTTAATTCGCTGAAATCGGGCGAGTCTATGATTTCATCTACCAGTTGGTTAGGTGCTCCTGCAAAGTGTGGAACCTTCATGCTCCCGGTATAGACATAATTGATATTGGCATTAATCTTTTCAGTAGGAGTGAAGCTTAGCGAAGCAAATCCATATTCATTAGGTGTACGAATAAATTCTCTTATTCCTTCTACACCATCTATGTAATCTACAGGATTATCAAATTCATTTCTCTGGAAGGTAAATCCTGCTTCTAGCTGAGCTTTTCTATTGAAGTTAGCTCTAAGTTCTATGGTCGTTCCTAGCACTTCTGCACCTTGTCCATTGGTTTTTTCGAACACTTCACCGAATTCATCTTCACCTATAGGGTCTAGGATAAACGCATTATTAAGTCTGGTGTAAAATCCTTCTACTGTGAAACCTATTACCATTTTTTCCAGGGGTAAATCATAATTGACCGAACCGCTAAAACTCTCAGATGTTTCTGAGGCCAATTCTGGTGAAAGTACTACCCTAGAAATTCCTCCGCCAGCAAATGCTATGTGCAAATCAGCATCAAAAGCTTGGGGAGCTCTGAAACCGGTGGCATAGTTTAGTCTAAACTGAGTATTAGACTTGAGCTTGTAAAGAAGAGAAGCCCTTGGGTTAAAAATAGGCTTATTTACCAAGTTATGTAAATCCATACGCACTCCAGAAAGAAGCGTAAGTTCTTTAGTGATACGCCAGTCGCTCTGTATGAATGTGCCAAAGTTCCGTGTAACCTGGTCTATCAGATAATTATAAGCGGGAATATCATCTCTAACTTCATCATAAATAAACTCCGTACCGAAGGTGAACACATTTTCCCCAGTGATGAATTTATTCACTTTATGGTTCAGCTGAATTCCAGTATTCAAGGTCTGCACTAGAGAAGTTCCGTAAGGAGGATTATTGGAATGCACTTCTAATTCCAGAGGGTCATCTGGAGTGATTCCCGTGTAGTGCTCCCGGTCTGTGTTTTGCCACGCAGCATAAGCTATAAAACTAGAAGCATTACCGTTAAAGTTGATTTGATAATCGGCATTGGCCATCCACACGTTATGGTCTCTTTCCTCGGATTGAGCAGCTAAAAATGCAGGGCCTTCCGTATTCATTTCTCCACCTAAGCGGTACTCATTTAAGTTACTCACGCTCAGTTCTAGCTTTTGATTGTCTTTAGGAATAAGGAAAGAGTTTAGCCCGAATGAGGTGTTCTCTATCAGCGGAAGCTCAGAGAAATTATCACCGTTATGGTCATAGAAATCTCGGTTTCGGTGGTTCATAAAAACAGAAACACCAGAATTATAATTCCTAGAAACCAGCGTAGCATTGGCGGTGTACTGATGGTCATTGGCCACATCATTTATTTGCTGCCAGTTATAATTGAGGTCATAACTGTTTTTCCTTGGTACTTTGGTAAGGACATTTACCGTGCCGCCTATAGCACTAGAACCGTAAAGAGAAGAGCCACCACCTCTCACCACTTCTATGCGGTCTATCATGTTAACCGGGAGTTGTTCCAGTCCATAGAGTCCAGTCAGAGGACTGAAAATGGGTCTTCCATTGATTAAAATTTGAGAATAACCACCCGCTAATCCGTTCATTCTAAGCTGCGTGTAGTTACATGTTTGGCAGTCGGTTTCTACTCTAAGCCCCGGCTGAAATTTTAATCCATCAGATAAATTACATGCTTGAACATCTTCTAAAGTCTTAGCCGAAAGCACATTGACTATAACTGGAGAGTCGGTTTGTCTCTTGTGCGTTTTAGTCCCAGATACTACTATTTCATCTAGGTCTAGTGTTTTTTCCGCTAACGCAATAGTCATTTCGCATATCCCACTATTTTCAGAGATTTCCACAGCTTTTTGAATGGGTTCGTAACCTACGTAAGAAGTAAAAACCTGATAAGTTCCAGTTGCTAACTCCTTGAAAAGAACCTCTCCTTTAGCATTACTAATTCCGCTGAGAGTAGTTTCTAAAATACTAACTGTGGCATAAGCCACAGGTTCATTTTCTGCAGTAACCGTTACTTTAAGAACAGCCTCCTGAGCGGTTAAGTAGCTGGTAAACATAAGCCCTATAAAAAGAAGGGCTAGTTTTAGGTGTGTCATCACTATAATTTAGGTATGCAAATATATAATTTTTAGGCATGCCTAAACTTTTGGGTTTAAGATGTGATAATTTTGAAGATTTCTAATAACAGATTGGGGTAGCTGAACAGAATCCAGCAGAGTCGAATCTCGAATCTCGAATCTCGGATTTTAAATTAGATTATTCAAACACTCCATTCTTAACTAAACCTTATAGACAATATCAGGCTAGAGTCCATAGTTCATAAATTAGAGTATTATTTCTACCTCATGAGTGAATCTGAAAACATAGTAGAGCTGAAGCATGCTACCATAGCCCAAGCTGATAACATCATTCTCAGCGGTGTGAATCTCGAGATAAAAACTGGGGAATTCATTTACCTCATAGGTAGAACAGGAGCGGGGAAGTCTAGTCTTATGAAAACGCTTTATGGAGAGTTAAAACTTCACGCTGGTGAAGGAATGGTCTGCGGACAGGATTTAGTGAAAATGAAACGCAAGCAGATTCCATTTCTAAGAAGGAAAATAGGAATAGTGTTTCAAGACTTCGAGCTGCTGATGGACAGGTCTGTAGAAGATAATCTTTACTTCGTGATGAAGGCTACTGGGTGGAAAGACAAAAAAAAGATGCAAATCAGAAAGGACGAAGTTCTAGAAGACGTAGGATTGGGAACCAAAGGGTTTAAAATGCCTCATGAACTTTCTGGTGGAGAACGCCAGAGAGTTTCCATAGCTAGAGCACTCATTAATGAGCCTGAGTTGATTCTAGCTGATGAACCTACTGGAAACCTCGACCCTAAGACTACTGAAGATATTTTGAGTCTTTTGCACAGCATAAGCCAGCATGGAATTCCAGTAGTAATGGCTACACATGATTATGTGTACATGAAAAAATTCAGTTCTAGAGTTCTGGTTTGTGAAAACGGAAAGCTCATTTCTCAGTCTGAAGTGGACAATATCATTCAGTTTACCGAACTCGGTTAATTTATGCTCAGTATTCTCATACCTGTTTATAATGAGGATGTTACAGAACTGGTTTCTTCTCTTCATGAACAAGCCGAACAGTTAGGAATCAACTATGAAATTATCTGCGCTGATGATTCTGGTCAGCTATCCAATCCTCTTCCTGAGCTAACTCCTCTAAGATGGATTACTAACCCTATGAATTTAGGTAGAGCCAAGTGTAGAAACAAATTAACTCACCAAGCTCAAGGTGAATTTTTATTGTTCTTGGATGCTGACATGCACCTTTGCTCAGCAAATTTTATAGCGAATTACTGGCAAGCTAGAGATGAGGCACCTGTTTCATGTGGAGGAATTTTATATGAGAATAAAAAGCCACCTTTAAGCCAGAGACTGCGCTGGAATTACGGTAAAAAGTATGAAGCACGCGCAGCAGTAGATAGAAATGAGGAGCCTTATGGTTCGTTTATGACGGGAAATTATTTTATTCGAAAGGATGTGGCTGTGGAGCATTTGTTTGATGAGTCCATTACTACTTACGGTCACGAGGACACGCTACTAGGAAAATCATTACTCGAATCCGCGGTGCAAATAAAACATCTGGATAACGGAGCCATTCATGGAGGATTAGAGTCCAATGAGCAGTTTATTCTGAAGACTCAGGAAGGACTTCAAGGGCTTTGGTCGCTATACCAAAAAGGTAAAATCAATAGGAATTATTCCAAGGTCATTCGGTTGCATGAGAATTTTTCCCAGCTTGGAATTTTGCCATTGGTGTTATGGTTTATAGCTAATCTGGAACCTCTTTTTAGGAGAAAAGTAGAGTCTGAAGGAAAGCACATATGGTTTTTTCAGCTGCTGAAATTAAAGTGGTTTTCAGCCATTGCGCAGCAGACTACTTAGCTGCTTTCCACTTGTCGTATTCTTCGGTTAAGATTTTCTTAGTGTAAAGAGAAAAATCTCCGTTCATCATCCAAGCGTAATAACCTCTCTCTTTCTCGAATATAACAGGAAGTTTTTCTCCCTTGAACTTCCCAAAGTTCAGGCACACATCTCCGTCTTCATCATAAACTAATCTTCCGGCAAAGTCTGCTATCTTGTGCCGCTGGCTGGTCTGGTGAAGGACTTCCATGTCATTCTGTACGGGTTTAATGACTTGACCCTTTTCATTTTCTATTTCTACGTCTTTATAACGCTCTATCTGCGCCTTAAGAATTTCGTAGGTAGCCATGGTGTCAGGAAGTGCTTCGTGAGCATCAGGTAAATCTTTACCACAGTAGAATTTGTAGCCAGCAGCTAGGGTTCTCTTTTCCATCATGTGAAAAATGACCTGCACATCCAGCACATTTCTACCTTCCATGCTAAAATCCACACCTACGCGCATAAATTCCTCTGCTAGTAAAGGAATATCGAATTTATTAGAGTTAAAACCAGCTAAATCGCATCCGTGAAGAAATTTGAATAAACCTTTAGCTATCTGTTTAAAAGTAGGCTCATCTTTCACATCCTCATCATATACTCCATGTATAGCACTTACTTCTGGCGGAATAGGCATTTCTGGATTAATGAGAAATCTCTTCTTATCGCTTCCTTTTTCTGGACGGGTAATAATGGAACCATCAGGCATAACTTTTACACAAGCTATCTCTACTATTCGGTCTTTAGAAATATTTATTCCAGTGGTTTCCAGGTCAAAAAAGACAAGAGGTTTTTTCAGATTTAGTTTCATTCTCTAAATGGATGTTAATTCATATACCAAAACTAAATAGAACTCGTTAATTAAGCAGGTAGAGTAGTAGACTTCACCTCGGGAACTTTAAAAGACCTCAGGTGAAGGTAAAAAAAGGGCTGTATCGGCATAGCTGATACAGCCCTCTTTATTTTAAATGCTTTTCAAGTTCTATTTAGCTGATACTTTAATGTACTGGTAAAGCTCGTAAGTAGCTCTATTCTCTTTAGCATCATTCTTATAAGCTGGCCCTTGTACTCTAGCCAGTGGATCAGCAAAGGTTATCTTGCTCTTATCCACACCTCTCTTTTTCATTCCCTCTAAAATCTGCTTCTTAGCTTTATCCGCTCTTGAATTAGCTAATAATTGGTTGTTAGCGAATCTAGAAGATGGCACGTAAGATGCACTGGCTTCTATGAATACTTCCGCCTCTCCTTTTATCTCTACGATTTTCTTCAGGTTGTCACAAAATTCCTCGAATTTACTTTCCTCAAGACCGAAATCATTAAAGTCATACACGAAGTATCTAGCATATTCTGCCTCTGCATTCTCCGCATCGAATGTAGATGAGATAGGTGATTCTGGTTCTTTTTCGTTTTTCTCCAGAAGCTTGTTGGTTAGTAAGTCTATTTGAGCTTGTAGCTTAGCTATTTCCTCATCACATGGAGTACCATCTTCTGAAACTGCTACTACAGGAGCTTCTTTTTCTAGCTGCACTGGTAATAGGAATACTTCCTTGTCTATAGTTTGGTAACCAGATTCACAAGGCACGTTTATGAATTCTTCTTCTACAAGCTCATCATTAACGAAGTACTCTATCTCATAAGCCACACAAGGAGGAAGAATAGCTACGTAGCTTCCATCTCTTTGTCTAGCCTTGTATTCAGTAACTTCACCTGTGTTCTTATTGGTAACTACTATTAGGCAGTTCTCAGGAAGTTTCTCTCCTTCAGCAGGATAGATATATCCTTTTAACACCGCTAGATTTGCTCCTCTATCAGAATCAGGCATGTCTATTACGTAGATGTCTTTTAACCCGAAACCATCTTCTTTTCTAGAAGAGTAGTAAGCTCTGGTATTATCCGCTGAAGGATAGAAGAATACATCTGCATCTGTAGTGTTCACAGGGTAACCTATGTTCTGAGGTTTAGACCACTCACCATCTTCTCCTAAAGTAGAAAAGAAAATATCGAAGTCTCCCATACTAGTGTGACCGTTAGATGAGAAGTAAAGTGTCTTACCATCTGCAGAAAGGAATACTGCATCTTCATCATAAGGTGTGTTAAGAACTGGCCCTACATTTAAAGCTTTACTCCACTCATCAGTAGGTAGTTTAACGCATCTGTAAATGTCTCTTCCTCCATAACCATTATCTCTGTTGCTAATGAAGTAAAGAGTTTTTTCATCAGGTGAAACTGTAATGTGAGTTTCCCAAGCTGGTGAATTGATGTCAGAACCCATTTTCTCAGGAGTTGTCCAGCTTTCACCTACAAGCTTAGACTGGTAGATGTCTCCATTTCCACCTTCATCGTAATAGATGTATAGAGTTTGTGCATCAGGAGATACAGAGATAGAAGCTGCGTGCTCATCAGTATTGATGTTAAGAAGCTCAGGGTCTTGCCATTCGCCTTCTTTATTCTTGTAGCTCACATAAATATCCTCTTTAGTTTCTCCAGTATCGTCATCAGTGATGTTCACATTAGTACTGTCCTGTCTAATTCTTCTCGAGGTAAAGAATAATGTTTGCTCGTCTAACGAAACTACTGGGCTATAATCATTGTAATCATTGTTAATGACGTTACCTACGTTAGAGATTTGATAATTCTGTGGGTTATTTACTTGGAAAATAGCCTGATTACACATCTCAATCTGACGTTCCGCTAAAGGTACTAGTCTGTGTTTACTAGGAATATCCGCTAATAACTGATTATAAGTTTCTATGGCTTTGTCCATTTGATAATCCAAGTGAAGAGCCCTTCCATAGTAAAACTTAGCTTCTATAGGAGCTTTCTTTTCATTCGGGTCAAATGGGTCATAATTCTTAGCTATTCCATTCTCTACCGCTGTCTCTAAATACTTTAAAGACTCTAATTTCTTGTTTGGAGATTCCAAAAGACAGTAGCCTAATTTGTAATTTACATTACCATTGAACTGGTCTTCTTGGATAAGTTGCATCCAAATTTCTGAAGCTCTTGTCCATAGCTTTTCTTCCATTAACTGGTTGGCTTCTATGAATTTAGAGTTAAAATTAGACCCAGACATCTGGGCAGTCATACTAAATAGTACTAGAGAGAAAAATGCGAGTAATACTCCTTTCTTCATTTTGTTAATTATTAGTGCACTTTAAGATCATAAAAGTAATAATAATGCTTACTAATTAACAGAGTAAGAAGAAATAGTTTTTACACTTCTCTATTCACATCGAAATTCTCCAGATAATCGGCTACTCTTTTAACGAAAGTGCCACCTAGCATACCATCTACCACTCTATGGTCATACGAATGAGATAAGAACATCATGTGTCTTATTCCTATTAAATCTCCATGCTCAGTTTCTATTACCGCAGGCTTCTTACGGATAGCTCCTGCAGCCATAATAGCTACCTGAGGCTGGTTAATGATAGGAGTACCCATTACATTACCGAATGTACCCACATTAGTGAAGGTATATGTTCCACCTTGGATTTCTTCTGGCTTAAGCTTATTTTCCCTGGCTCTATTAGCTAAGTCATTCACTTTTTTAGCCATTCCAGTCATGTTTAGCATGTCTGCATCCTTTATCACAGGAACTATCAAGTTACCTGTAGGTAAAGCTGCTGCCATTCCTAAGTTAATGTGTTTTCTCTTGATGATTTTATCACCATCCACAGACACATTTACTCCGGGCATGTCTTTAATAGCTTTTACTATAGCTTCTATGATGATAGGAGTGAAGGTAAGTTTCTCTCCTTCTTTTTCTAAAAATGCATTTTTGTGCTTGTTCCTCCAATTTACCACATTGGTCATATCCACTTCTACATATGAAGTAACATGAGGACTCACTCTCTTAGACATTACCATATGGTCAGCTATGAGCTTACGCATTCTGTCCATCTCTACTATTTCATCTCCTTCTCCCACTGGAACAGCAGGCGCTTTAGGTTCAGAGCTAGCAGCTGGTTTAGCAGGTTTGCTTTCAGTTTTTACTGGTGCAGAAGTTTGCACCGCAGGAGCTACTGGATCAGCTGCTGTAGCAGTAGCGCTATTTTGACCTCGGTTTTCTACATATCCTAAAATATCATCTTTGGTTACTCTACCGTTCTTTCCAGTTCCAGAGATTTGGTCTAATTCGGCTTGAGCTATGCCTTCAGTCTTAGCTATGTTTTTTACAAGTGGAGAGTAAAATCTATCTCCGTTAGAGCTAATAGAAGCTTCTGAGTTAGCAGCTGCCAATGGAGCACTTACAGCTTCCATTACTGCCGGTTCTGGAGCAGAAACAGTTTCTTGAGCTAGTGGAGCTGAGGCTGCGGCAGGAGAAGCACTCAGCACAGTTTCTTCGCCTCCTACATTATAAATAGCTATAGGGTCACCTACTTGAACTACATCATCTTCAGAAACTAGCTGTTTAACCAACACACCGTCTTCTGGTGCTGGTACTTCAGAATCTACTTTATCCGTGGCTATTTCTACTATAGGTTCATCAGCTTCTACTGAGTCTCCCTCGCTTTTTAACCACTTGATTATAGTGGCTTCTGCCACACTTTCGCCCATTTTTGGAAGTAGAATTTCTATTTCTGCCATGATTTTTTGTGATGCTTTAAGGCCGACAAAATTAAGGCTTAAACCCTGAATTTAACCACAAAATTATACCCATCTATCACTTGAAAGTAAGTGTAGTTTATACACCAAGTGCATTTAGATTCCTAAAGAGAATGAGTAGGTCATTTCTCCATTTGTAATCCCTAGCATAAAGCACATTCATTTTACGCTGAACTTCAGGATGAGTAGAGCCCTTAGTGACGCTTATAACTGAAGGTTTTAGTACTGGTAAATCGGAGTTTTGTGTCTGAGAAGTTCCATATCCCACCAGAGTTTTTTGACCACTCATGACTTTCCACAGATTCCCTAAAACTCCATTAATGCTCCTACTCAAAATAAAGGTTATAGGAAATAACACTATCAGTAAAGTGCTTATAATCAAGTCAAAAGTTCTCTTTTTCTTTCGGTTTTCTTCTTTAGAAATAGAATTTACATCGAGTATGAAGAGGTCGCCTTTTTTATCTACGCTATTACTGCCTATAATGTATAGTGACTCCGGTGGAGCTATCTTGTAATCCACAAATTTATTTGTGCTTACACTCATTAGCCTGATTATCTCAGAACTGGTAAGGTTAGCTGCGCAAAACACAATTTCATTCAGGTTAAAGACATTGATAAGTTCATCTATTTTTTGAGTTTTCTCTTTGTCTTCAGCTGTGTCAAAGTGGATGTAATCACTCTCGATATTTCCTGTTTGAGAAATGAGGTCTTTAACACGTTCAAATTCCTGCTGGTCTCCTATAATCCCGAATCGAGTACTCTTGTCAACCTGAAAAGGAAACCTTGATTTAGAAAGTAGATTCAGTATTCCTCTGCTAATGGTGAAATACAACCCTACCATTAAAGGAGAAATCAAAATGATAGCTCTACTAAAACGAATAGTATCAGGTAAGATGCTGTAAAATGCTAGTGCCAGGGTGAATCCTAAAATCACTGCTCTTAAAAACGAGATTTTTTTCCAAGGTTTTCTGTATCCTTTATTCACATAAGTACTGAATACATAAACTAGAGAAAGCAGGGGCAATGCTTTATTGGTCAAGTCTTGGTCATAGATGATGTGCTTCCATGAACCATACCATTGCAACGCTAAGAAAAACAACCCACTTAAAACACCTAAATCTACAAGTGGGAGGAAGATTTTCTTCAAGAAATTCACCATTACACTCCATGAAGCCCTCAGCCAGATGGCCACTTGAATCAACTTGGAAAATATGCTGGCATTCCGAGTGCTGAAATGCTTTTTAGCGAAGATTATCATAGCATTATAAAACACAAAAACGTAGTTCAGGCTCCCTTTTTTTGTGCTTTCGCCTTTATAATGAATAATACTTGTTTCTGGCAAGTAGTAGTTTTTATAGCCTCCTAGTATGATTCGGTAACTGAGGTCTATGTCTTCTCCGTACATGAAAAATGCTTCGTCAAGCAGACCTACTTTATCTAGTACGGTTTTACGCATAAACATAAATGCACCACTCAGAATTTCTATCTCATGCGTCTCATCCATAGGCAGGTGGCCTAGGTAATATCTGTTTATTCTTTTAGAGGAAGGGAAAATCTTGTTTAGCCCAGTAATCTTATAAAATGCAGTTTCTGGAGTGGGTAAACCCCTCTTAGACTCCGGAAGAATAATACCTTTTCCATCTACCATTTTTACACCTAGTCCTCCAGCTTCAGGATGAGCATCCATGAAATCTAAGCATTTGCGAAGTGTGTCTTCCTCTATAACTGTATCAGGATTTAAGAGTAAAATGTATTCTCCCTTAGCCAGTCGCATGGCTTGGTTATTAGCCTTGCTAAACCCTAAGTTTTCTTTGTTATCTATAACTTTTACAGAAGGGAAACGCTCTTTCACCATCTGCACAGAACCATCTACAGAGTCATTATCTACCATAAAGACCTCCACATCTAATCCTTTAGACGCTGCCAGAACAGAATGAATGCACTGCTCTAAAAAGTACTCCACATTATAGTTGACTATGACTACGGAGAGTTTCATCACTTGCTAATAGAAGCTGAATAAGGTGAACGGTTAGTGATAGACCTCCCGAGTGAGATTTCGTCTGCGTATTCTAAGTCATCTCCTACGGCTATTCCTCGGGCTATGGTAGTTACTTTGACATCTAAATCTTCTAACTTTCTGAAAAGATAAAAGCTCGTAGTTTCTCCTTCCATACTTCCTTTTAGTGCTAGAATAACTTCATCTATATCTCCTGTTTCCACCCGCTGAATCAGGCTGGCTATATTCAGGTCATTTGGCCCTACACCGTCCATAGGTGAAATTACTCCACCTAACACATGGTAAGAACCATAATACTGAGAAGTACTTTCTATAGCCAAAATATCTCTCAGGTCTTGGACTACGCATATAAGGTTATGGTTCCTAGAAGGATTTTTACAGATAGCACACTTTTCCTCATCAGAAATGTTTCTACACGTAATACAGAATTTTATTTCCTCCTTCAGCTGCGTGAAAGATTTAGAAAATCTCTCTACCTCATGATTCTCCCTTTCAAGAAGGTGAAGAACGAGCCTAAGTGCTGTTTTTCTGCCTATTCCGGGTAGTGAAGACATCTGGTCTACAGCTTCTTGAATAAGTCTGCTAGAGGAACTGTTGTTCATGGATTCAAAGGTAAGCTTACTTTGATAACTAAGATTTTCATGTGTGAAAAAAATGTGTTGGTTATCTGCTATCAGGTGCTTTCTGTTAGAACTTGGTCAAACCAATAATTCCCCAGAATGACACCCATAGTTATACTCAGTTTTATAGTCATTTATTTTCTGGTGCTCTTTTTAATTTCTAGAGTCACTTCTAAAGGAGCTACTAATGAAGACTTCTTTGTGGCTGGTAGAAAAGCACCTTGGTACATAGTAGCATTCGGGATGATAGGCGCTTCTTTAAGTGGAGTTACGTTCATTTCGGTTCCAGGCTGGGTAGATGGTAG
>CAZTVP010000001.1:20792-22174 GCA_964616995.1 uncultured Comamonadaceae bacterium | reverse complement strand
GGTACGAGACTAGGGTTTCTAACTTTTAAGTTTGAAGTAGAAAATTTACTTAGCCTCAAAATGGGAATTTTAAAATAAATTGTCATTCAGTGCTTTAGCTGAAAAAAATACTGTTTGTATGAATTAGCTGTCAAATTCATCAGACAAAACCTCACGACTCTCGGATTCAAAGACCTCGTAAGGAGTAAGCTCAGATAAAACCAATAACAATGAATTTTAAGGTATTTTCATTCCTTTTCATGAGTTGGATAATCTCCACTCATTCCTTTAGCCAGGAAATCTGTAATAATGGTATTGATGACGATGGCGACTTTCTAATTGATGGTCTAGATGATGACTGTACTGGTCAAGCAGGCTGGGGCTGCTCTAATTCAGGAGTAGTAGTAGCTAATTCCAGTGTGTATCTCCTAGACTTTAGTACGGGAAACGTAACCTACCAGGGTAATTCTGGAATTACTTCTAATGCTGTGGGTTATAATACTACAGACAATTTAGTTTGGGGTGTAGATAATGATGGAGACGTTTACTCAATGGGAAGTGACTTGAGCATAACAGAATATCCTACTACTGGAGACCCTATTTCTGGAAGTATAGATTATAACTGTGCCGAGGTGTTCAATAACACTTTAGTTATTTACTCTTCTTCCGAGAGTGAAATCCTCTCGGTAGATATAGACCCTAATAGTGGGACATATTTAGAAGTAACCTCTTATAGTATTACAGGGGTGAACATTGCCGACTTTTCATATAACCCTATAGATGGAATGTTATACTCTGTAGATGGTGATACTCAGAACTTATTTCAAATAAATCCATCAAATATGAGCATGGTGGATTTAGGAAATACTGGACTGCCAGATGCTGAAGGTGTAGTATCATTCGGTAAATCGTTTAGTGATGCCAATGGTAATTTAATTACTTACACCACCAAGGCTGGTTATGAACTCACAAATGAGCTAGTTGTTTTAAAGAAAGTTCATGATTACAAAGGTGGTTATGAAGAAATTAGTACAGTAAATACCACGGTGGGTGGAGATGGAGCTTTCTGCTCCACCAATGTGATTTTCACTAATGAAATATGTGATAACGGAATAGATGATGATGGAGATGGTAATATAGACTGTGCCGATTCGGACTGTGACTACTTTCTTGATTGTATTTTGATAGACGGAGACATTTCTAATACGGATACTACATGTGTGAATGGTTTAGTAACATATCAAACTTTTTATACCAATACTTCAGCTGTTCCAGCTCAGTTTGACATTTCAGCGGTTTTATCTAATGACTTTGTTTACGCTCATGACACACTCATCTTTAGTGATGAAGTATCTAATTACTCAGCCGTAACTAATCCTGAGGATGGAGATTCTGGAACTCTT
>CAZTVP010000001.1:3620-20782 GCA_964616995.1 uncultured Comamonadaceae bacterium | reverse complement strand
TTAGAGGCTGGTGAAACGGTAAGGCTAGCATTTGACGCCATCGTAGATGAGAATACAGCTTTTTCAGATTACACCACCACTTTCACTATTTCAGGAGCTAATCTGATAGATGGAAGTTTAAGTGCTACCGTTACAGTAGAAGATTGTACTGTTTTGGACACCTATCAATGTGATCCAGCGTTCTATCAAGTTTATAAAAAATCAGGTTCTGGTCAGCCCAATGTATATGGAAAGCTAAATCCAATAACAGGTGATTATGATCAAATAGCCATAGCTTCGGATAGAGCTAATGGATTAGGGTTTGATACAAACACAGGACTAGTTTATGGAGCTAGTGGAAAGAAATTTATTCAATTAGAAGAAGATGGAACGGTCACTTATTTAGGACTTGATTTACCTAAGAACTGCTACCGAGGAGATATGGATGGAAATGGATACTGGTGGGGAGCAGTAGGAAATGATATGATAAAAGTAGATCCTACTGTACCTGAGATTGTAGAAACTTACTTAGGTCAAGGGACCGCTGGATGGGATTTTGCGTTAAATGAAGACGGAAATTTTTATGCTCTACATGGCAGAAAACTCTATAAGTTCGATACTACCTCGAATTTGAAGTCCTACTTAGGTGATGTAACCAGTAATGACGATATACCTACCACTGGTTATGGAGCACAGTGGACAGGTTCTGACGGAAAACTATATGCAAGTAATAACAAGTTTGGAAAAATAGTTAGAGTAGATGTGAACACTTTAGAAGCCAGAATAGTGAGTTCGTCCATAGCAGGTCTTCAATTGAATGATGGTTTTTCTTGTCCTTTATCTATACCAGCTGTTTACGAGTTTGACTATGGAGATAATGCTAACCTGCCAGTAGCTAGGGTTCTAAATTATTATCAAGATTTAAATCTAGATGATATTCCTGATTATACCTCGGTGTGGTTGGGGAACACTACGACTTATGATCAATTAGACCCTAAAAATGCCGCAGCTAACGGAGACCAAGATGACGGATTCTCCCTTTCAACAACAGAAATATTGAATGGTCATATAACAGCCACTATGGAATTCAGTGCTACTGGAGAAATGACAGTTTATTTTGGTTTAGCCATTGACTGGGATGATGACGGAGTTTTTGATTATGAAACATTCGGTTCTCAGCTAGTAAATGAATCCGCGGTGCAAAACTTTACCTTGGATGTCCCTAACGGAATGCTGAATGGTGATGTGAACATTAGAGCC
Organism: uncultured Comamonadaceae bacterium; assembly: GCA_964616995.1. GTDB lineage: Bacteria > Bacteroidota > Bacteroidia > Flavobacteriales_D > Sanyastnellaceae > ASP10-05a. The sequence continues at coordinate 19,543 of CAZTVP010000001.1, read as the reverse complement.
ATCGTAAACGAGTCTGAAGTGAATTCTGCTTCTTTAAGTGGAGATATACTTGACATGGGAGAGATTGAAGATTTGAGGGAATTTATATGGACTGAAGAAGATTGTACAAACGGGCTAGATGATGATGGCGATGGTCTTACGGACTGTGATGACCCTGATTGTGTAAATGCTGAAGTAACAAGTATTTACTTGAACCAGTCGGAAAGAACAGATTTACTAGAGGGGATGGTGGTATGTATGGCAGACTTTGAGTCTGACCCAGTTACTATTAACTCGGGAGTATTCGGAACTTCAGAGAGTGCTGTTTTCACTGTTACAGGAGCTATTAATGATGTAATAGTAGATAATACATCACCTTATCAAATGACTCTTTCACCTACTGTAGGTGAAGTTACCATTAGTGTAGCAGCCTACACAGAGGATAATGGCGGAGGACTAGGAATTTGCACCGCAGAGTCGGTAACTTTTGATATAGAAAATTGCATTGAGATTTGTGATAACGGAATAGATGATGATTACGATGGATTAGTAGACTGTGATGACCCTGACTGCGGAATCTCTGCAAGCGCAGGAAATGATAAAGAGGTAGATACAGGAGCCAGTACTACGTTGTACGGAGATGTAACTGGAGGAGTAGAAACTTATACTTACTCTTGGACTCCGACTACAGGTTTAGATGATGCTACACTAGCTTATCCTACGGCTACTCCATCTGCTCAGACTACTTACACAGTTACTATAACTGACGGAAATGGATGTACAGCTACAGATGAATTGACCGTGGATATAGATGATACTGATCTCCAGTTTCCATGTGGATGGGATGAAGATGGAGTTCTAACTTGTATGGAAAATGATCAAACAGCTTGTTCAGAAGCCTTCTTGAATGATTTAAATTATACATATAAAGAAGGTAGAGACTTGACCTTAGAACTGGCTCATGCCTTACAATATGATGGTGCTGGAGATATCCATATCATAGATGATAATACCGAGGTATTTGTGACATTTATCCATGAAGGAACTCCTTATCAAAATGCACTTGGGTTCTATACCTATAACACGAATAGCCCACTGAGAGATGTAGATGAGGTCTTAAATATGACAGCAGTATTTCCTAATATGAGTTTAAGCGCTGGAGAAAGCGGAGGTTTAGAATACGGAGATAAAGTAAGCCTTGGTACTTTTAACTCGGGAACTAGTATAGGTTTCGGTCTCATTACTAGAGGATGGCAAGATGGTTCTCAAACAGTAGAGGATAATTATCTTACAGTGTATTCAAGTCATAAACTGAACCCTGAGGGAACAGAACTAGAACAGATTCATAGTCATACTATGATAGATACTCATAACGGTGGTTTAGTTATAGGTTTCGAAGAAATAAATAGAGAATTCTTAAGTGCTGATCATGATTTTAATGATGTAATCTTTACGGTTACTTCATCTGACTATGAAAATGACTTTAGGCTAGATGGATTGTACGCACTTTATGATAACTCAGGAGGTAACGCTTGTGTTCCTTGTGGAATGAATACTTCTGATATAGGATTGTACAGAGGTACATTAAACTGGAATAGTTTACCAGGAGCTACTAGTTACAGAGTGAGGTATAGAAGGTGGGGAACTAATGATGATTGGTCTTATAAAAATGCCAATTCAAATACTAGTTTAACTATTGGAGATTTAAGAATTCTAGATCCCGGAACTCATTATGAATGGCAAGTGGCGGCTTACTTCGGTGCTACTCAAGGTTGTAACTCACTTACTAATGTATTTACGACCATGCCTGAATGTCAAATGCCTACAGGAAATGCGGCCAGTGGAATTACAGATACAGAGGCCACCCTTAGCTGGGGAGGAGTTTTAGGAGCTGAAACCTATACCTTAAGATTCAAGATCTTTGGACAACCAGACTCTGAATATATCTACAGAAATGCGGGTGGAAATACATTCTTGACGCTAACTGGTTTAAGCTCAGAGGTTACTTATGATTGGAGTGTGAAGGCTAACTGTGGACCTTCAGAATCCTGTTATGGTCCATTCCAAACTGGACATACGTTTACTACAGATGCTGAGAACAGACAAATGATAAATGGTGAAGATCCCGATTGTGAAAAGAGTTTGAGTGAAATTAGTTTTAGTCAAACTCAATTAAAATCTACGGCATTATTTAAGGATAAGTCCATTTGCACCGCAGATGTGGATGGTGATGGACTAGAAGATATGATAGTTGCATCAGATGATGATTTTAATATCATCTCGGTTTACCTAAACTCAGAAGAGGAATCCAGTGCTTTTGCTTTTGAATATAGTGTAGCTATACCGGAAACGGCAGATGAGATAAACTTTGCAGATGTTACTGGAGACCAAGTAGCTGATATGATCTTCAGTAATAAGGCTCACGAGAAAATATGGATTCTTGAAAATAACAGTACCCCAGGACTCGTTCTGTTCACTCATTTTGATACCATAGAAACAGACTTAGCTCCTTCAGGAGTAGCTGCTTTTGACCTAGGCCTCGGAAAAAGGAAAGAGCTTATTTCCTTGAATGAAGGTAATGACCAAGTGTATTTATTTGGATTTGGAAAGGAGAGTGTATCTGCTGAAAAATCGTACAATTCTGTTAACTATAATTATATAGAAAACTTTACCACAGGAAAAACACCAACCTTGCTAGAATTGGCTGATCTAAATGGGAATGAAAAACAGGATATTGCTATTCTTAATCAGGTAGAGAATACTGTTACATTATTCTTTAACAGAGGTGACCAAGATTCATTATCCTTCTTGAACACGCATTTTTCTACAGGCCTTATGCCTATAGATTTAAGTATAGCTGATCTAAATGGAGATAGTAAAAAAGATGTTATAGTGGCCAATGCAGGAGATAATACTATTTCTTTTTACATAAACCAAAGTGAGTATGATAATGAATTCATTTTCAATAGCTCAGGTTCGATTACTCTAGAAAACTCACCTGTTAGCGTAGAAGCCGCGGATCTAGATGGAGATAAGAGAGCAGAAGTAATAGTGGCATTCCAAGGTAGTTCTGACATGAATGTGTATCAGATGACTAATCTAGTAAATAACACATTTGAGTTAAACAGAATTATTTCAGTACCAGCTAATGTGGAAGGTGTAGAGTCAATTTTAGCTCACGGGCAAAAGTATAAACATGACCTAGCTGTTACTCTTAAAGATCAGTCTCAGTGGGTACATTTAAAGAATAGCTCTCCAGTTTCTAAGCCTGCAGCTGAGATAATCCCTGTAAAATCAAGCTCTGAAAAAGAAATAGAACTCCAAGGTTATTCAGATACATCAGGAGATTATCAGTGGTATGTTATAGATGGGAAGGAAATGATCCCACTAGGAGAATCTGAATTTATTTCTGGAACACAAACTGAAACACTAGTAATAGAAGACTTATCATTACTTACTTCTACGGAAATCGGTTTCCAAGTGAACCCTAAGGACTGTGACGGAATGGAAGCATTTACTAAGATTAAGCTTCAGGATTATCTAGAATTACCAGATGATTTCTTAACTGTAGCACCTAACCCGAGTGAAGGTAGATTCTTCCTGAGAGCTAAAAGGTTAGAAGCCAAAACTAAGATTCAAATTCTAGATCCTAGAGGTAGAACTATAAAAGAGGTGAAGGTTACTCAGGACCAAGAGCCTGGAGTAGTAGAATTCGATATCTCAGGAGTTTCACCTGGAACTTATGTGATAAAGGTTACAGGAACACAAGAAACATATACAACTAAATGTGTAATTAAGTAAGACCCTTGTTTTGCTTAGTGAGAAAGCCGCCTCTTTTGAGGTGGCTTTTTTTGAATTGACCTTTTTGAAGGTGTAATAATTTCTACATTGCACCGCATAATACATCATGATATGATAGCTAAAGAAGAAGCGCTTTTATATGCCGAGCAGCTAGAGAAAGCAGAAAGTTCCGCTGCGCAATGCGAGGTAATCTCTTCCCAAATCCCCAACATGACCATAGATGACGCCTATGAAATTCAGAATGCGTGGGTGAACATGAAAATAGAAAATGGAGGAAAGCCGGTAGGGCATAAAATTGGGCTCACTTCTACGGTAATGCAGAAAGCATTCGGAATTAATGAGCCAGATTTCGGGGTGTTGTTTGATTATATGATACATAGGTCTGGAGCTGAATTAAAAGCTACTCAACTTATAGAACCTAGAATAGAAGCAGAATTAGCATTCAAATTCAAATCCGACCTTCCTGCTAAGGCCGATTCAGTTCAAGAAGTTTTAGCATGCGTAGAATCCGTTTATCCTGCCTTAGAACTTATAGATTTTAGAGTAAAAGCCAGTACAAATGGAACAGCCAGAACGGTAAAAGACACCATTTCTGACAATGCTGCTAACTGTGCCGTAATAATGGGAGAGAGTCAGATTCCCTTAGATGCTAATTTTACTTGGATAGCAGCAGCACTAAGAAAAAACGGAATATTCGAAGCATCAGGAGTGGCAGGAGCAGTGCTTGACCATCCTGTAAATAGTATTCTCTGGCTAAATAAAAAGTACCAAGCCTACGGCAGAACCATAAAAGCAGGAGAAACCGTGTTAGCAGGTTCATTCATAAGTCCTATACCAGTAAAAAGCGGAGACGAAATAGAAGTGGACTACAATCAGTTTGGAAAGGTGAGATGTAGGTTTGTTTAATGTGCTGATGGTTCAATGTGCTGATTTTTCAATGTGCTGATGTGCAAATTTTTCAATTAGTCAATTTCCTAAAACTAGTTAGACGTAGAATTTTAGCATCTCGTGAAATAAGCAAATCAGAAATTTACCACATTGCCACATTGCCACATTGCCACATTGCCACATTGAAAAATTAGCACATTAATTACCTGGTCAACTCCTTAAACACATCCTCCATGCTCTTTTCCTCTTTAGTGAGAGATAAGATGGCTTTGTCTTCTAATACTACAGCTTTAGAAACTGCCGCCCTTATATCTTCAGTTCCGGTTACTGAAATATTGTAACGGTTAGCTCCATCTTCATTCACAGATTTTACTCCGGAAATAGCAGTGAGAACGGAAATGTCTATAGGTTCATTCAGCTCTAGCATCAGTGAGTAACCCTCTGCATTACTCATATTTTTCATTTCAGATACAGGGCCGTCTGCTACTATTTTACCTTGATTAATGATGATAACTCGGTCACAGATAGCTTCTACCTCCTGCATAATGTGAGTAGATAACATAACTGTTTTCTCCTTGCCTATTTCTCTTATGAGTTTTCGGATTTCTACCAGTTGGTTAGGGTCTAGTCCACTAGTAGGTTCATCTAGAATAAGCACGTCAGGGTCGTGTATTAGGGCTTGAGCCAGTCCTACACGCTGCTTGTACCCTTTACTAAGTTCTTGAATTTTTTTATGTCTTTCAGGAGTCAAACCTACACGCTTGATGATGGATTCTACCTTCTCTTTTTTCTGAGGAACCTTATAAATACTCGCTACGAATCTGAGGTATTCCGTAACGTACATTTCAGGATAAAGTGGATTGTGTTCAGGCAAATAACCCACTTTTTTTCTTACGCTAAGTGATTTCTCAACCGCATCTAAACCTATCACTTCTATGGAACCTTCATTAGGAGGAAAGTAACCCGTTATGATTTTCATCATAGTGGATTTGCCCGCACCATTAGGCCCTAAGAAACCTACTATTTCTCCTGATGAAATAGAGAAACTTACCTGGTCTAGGGCTTTTTGAGCACCATAAAATTTGCTTACACTTTCTGCTTTAATAGACATGCGGTCAAAGGTAGGTGATAGGTTTCAGCGTTGCAATAGTCGTTTGCTCACAAAAACCAGTTATTTCTACAGATGAGTTTGAGGAAATGGATAGGTTATCTTTATTGATTCCCATTACCTTTGCACCGCCAGATGAGCAAGAAAGGAACCGTCATAAAATCTACAGGAAAGTGGTACAGAATACTGCTGGATGATGGTTCAGAAATAGACGGCAGAGTACGCGGAAAATTCAGAATAAAAGGACTAAAAACCACTAATCCAGTGGCAGTAGGAGACCGAGTAAGTGTGCAGCTAGAAAACGATGATGCCGGAATCATAGAAGAGATAGAAGATAGAAAGAACTACATCATCAGAAAATCTGTAAATCTCTCTAAGCAAGCACATATAATAGCCGCTAATGTTGACCAAGCTTTTCTGGTAGTGACAGTCTCCAGACCTCAGACCAGTTATGGGTTTATAGATAGATTTTTAGTAACGGCTGAAGCCTATAAAATTCCTGTAACGCTCCTCATAAACAAGATGGATGATTATGACGAGTTCGAAAAAGAAAAAGCAGATGAGATAGCGGAAATTTATGCTTCTATAGGTTATGAAGTGTATCAGCTTTCGGCTAAATCTGAAAGTGATGTGAACGAAATCAAGCCGCTATTTAAAGACAAAATCTCTATGCTGGGCGGGCACTCAGGAGCTGGTAAATCTACACTGGTAAATGCCATAAGCCCTGGACTAGATATAAAAGTAAAGGAGGTTTCTAAATCTCATAATAAAGGGCAGCATACTACCACCTTTGCGGAGATGCATAGGCTAAATGATGGAGGATTTGTCATAGATACTCCTGGCATAAAGGGCTTTGGAATAGTGGATATAGAAAAAGACGAGCTGCACATGCTTTTCCCTGAGTTTTTAGCCTTACTTCCTGAGTGTAAATTTCATAACTGCAAGCATATAAATGAACCCAAGTGCGCAGTTCTAAAAGCACTAGAAGAAGAACAGGTAGAAGAAATCAGATACCATAGTTACCTTACTATGTATGAAGATTTTGATGAGGGAAATTATAGATGATAAGTTCACTCTGGAGCAGTTCTAACCTTTAGGTGAATCATATTACTTTTAAGCGCTTAAATCACTATCATGAATTTACTTCTGAAAAAGGTTCTTCCTCACGTTTTAGCCATTCTTAGTTTCGTAGTAGTAGCCATGGCGTTTTACAGCCCAGCTATCTCAGGAAAGAAATTAAAAATGGGTGATATCAACCATTTTAAGGGAATGTCCAAAGAGATAGTAGATTACAGATTTGCAGAAGGTGAAGAACCGCTGTGGACAAATAGCATGTTCGGAGGAATGCCCGCTTATCAGATTTCTGTGAGTGACAATGGGAACTGGGTAAAGAAGTTAGATGTGATTTATAAACTAGGACTGCCTAGACCTATGGATATTCTGTTCAAAGCCATGCTTGGTTTCTACATTCTGCTAATGTGTATGAGAGTGAATCCGTTAGTAGGTGCGATTAGCGCCATTAGCTTTGGGTTGAGTAGTTTCTTTATTCTCTACTTAGGTGCAGGACACGCTTCTAAGATGAATGCTATTACATACATAGCGCCCATGTTAGGAGGAATCATTTACGCTTTTAGAAGACATGCCGTTACGGGTGGAATCATAGCAGCATTATTCCTCTGTCTTCACTTAGCAGCCAATCACTTTCAGATGACTTATTATGCTTTATTCCTGGTAGTGGCAGTAGGAATAGGTGAGCTAATAAGAAAAATAATGAACAAAGAAGGGCAGCAATTGCCCAAGGTCATAGGAAGTTTATTAGTAGCTGGTATGCTGGGAGTCATTCCTAATTATACTACGCTAGCCACTACTTCTGAATACGGTTCTTATTCTACCAGAGGCGCATCAGACCTAACCATAAAACCAGAAGGAGAGACAGAAACTACTACTACAGAATCAGGACTAGGAAAAGATTATATTTTGGAGTACAGCATGAGTAATGGCGAGTGGTTCAGCGCTTATGTTCCAAATGTAAAAGGAGGTAGAACAGATTTACTGGTTAATGTTCCTGAAGCTAAAAAAGTACTAAAGCGAGACGCCAGAGAATATTTAGGACAGAATAATATCTTGAGTTACTGGGGTGAACAAAGAGGAACTGCAGGTGCGTTTTACTTTGGAGCAGTGATGTTTTTTCTGGCGGTTTGTGGGCTGTTTTTACTCAAAGATTCCATTCGTTGGCCGCTGCTTGTGGTAGCTATTATTTCCATTTTGGCTTCTTGGAAACTAGGAGGAGTACCGGATTTTTTCATAGATAATGTTCCGCTTTGGGATAAGTTCAGAGATACTAAAATGATGCTCATTTTGCTGATGCTCATCATTCCGCTTTTAGGAGCATTGTTCTTAAACCAACTCATAGAAGACACTGAATTTAGAGCTACCGCTAAGAAACCACTTTATGCAGTTATTGGTGGGTTTTTAGTGTTAAACGTGGTGTTGGTTAGCTCTCCAGGTTCGTTTTTTGACTTCTTATCTAGTGTAGAGCAGGAAGCCTTTGCACCGCTAAAAGAAAGCAAAGAAGGTAAGGCTATGCTAAGTCAAATTACTGCTGGAAGACAAGCCATATTCACCGCTGATGCTCAGCGTAGTTTAATGCTGTTCATCATAGGTGCCGCTGCTGTTCTGCTAACTATGTTCAAAGAAAACTTAGGCAAATATGTAGCGCTCGGTTTAGGACTGGTTTTTATCGTAGATATGTGGTCTGTAAATCATAGGTATTATGACACTAAGACCAGTTTTCAAACTGCTAAACAGGACTTGGTTCCTTACCCGCCCATGAATGTGGAAGGACAGATAGTTGGTTTGGAAAAGGGCAATATTCCAGAGTTCGAGGCTAAGGTTAAAGAAGCCACACAGCGGTATAAAGACCGAACTGGTGACACACGTTCAAGTGAGAGTAAAGTGTTACAAAGGCAGCTGGAAGTGGTCAATCAAAATACAAATTTCAGAGTGCTCAATCTCGGGAATCCCTGGAGTGATGCACGAACATCTTACTACCATAAGTCACTAGGTGGGTACCACGGAGCCAAGCTTAAAACCTACATGGAGCTGATAGATTTCCACTTAGGAGATGAGGTGAGTGAGGTGCTCTCAGCGTTGCAAAACACAGGCAGAATCTCGGGAAATTATCCTGCGTTAAGTATGTTAAATACCAAGTACATCATAGGAAATCCTGAAGGTCAGATAATTCCGTTTATGGAAGGTCAAGGAAATGCGTGGTTCGTATCCAATCTGAAAGTGGTTCCGAATGCAGATGAAGAAATTCTAGCTTTAGAAAATCTACCGGTGGATAGCATAGCTGTAATTCAGGAGAATTTCATGAATGGACAGGCTACTTCTTATGCCACTGGAGGAAGCATAAATTTAACTTCATACAAGCCGAATGAACTTGTTTACGAGGTTAATGCTCCAGAAGAGAGATTCGCGGTGTTTTCTGAGATTTATTATCCTAAAGGCTGGAACGCTTATGTGGATGGAACCTTAACCGACCATGTAAAAGTGAACTATGTCCTCAGAGGAATGCAGATTCCAGCAGGAAGTAAAGAAATAGTATTCAAATTCGAACCTAATACCTATCACACTGGTTATACTATTTCAAGTGTAGGAAGTATTCTACTTATCCTTCTTTGTTTAGGAAGTCTGGTCAAATGGGTGAGAGAACTGAAAACTGAAGAACAAAAAAACCCTCAAGCAGAAGCTTAAGGGTTCATCATAACAGTTGAGTTATTGAGGTTGGTTATTCTATCTTTAGTTGACTAACTTTAAATCCATTAGGTGATTTATCCATAAAAATGGTAACTCGGTAGGTACCGGTAGAAGTGGTAAGTTCACCTATCTTATATACTTCACTTCCTCCATTATTTCCATCATGCAGCGGAGTGAATGATGAAGGTTTATGCTGGCTGAAAAAAGACCTTAACTGAGCAGTAACTTCTTTCTTAGAGCAGAAATCTTCAAACTCGAAAACAGTTAAATCTACCTCATTCATTAGTTCACTTTCTATAGAACTCATGTTAGCAGATTTTAATCCGTTAATGACCTTAGCTAAAGACTCCGACTGAGAAAACCCAGTAAATGCAGCCAAACTAGCTGCGAATAATAACATACTTTTCATTTCAGTATCGTTGGTTGATAAATTCATGTCCAATTTAGCACTTTTCATTCACACTCCTTTCTGACGAAGCCAGTTTTAAGAAGTCACTCGAATGAAAGACTATGGCATAAATATTTTTCTTCTGTAATCTAAATTATCTCCCATAAGTCTGATGATATAGACACCAGAATTGAGTAAAACCTCATGCGATACTCCTTGAGAAGAACTAACTGTTCTTCCAGATAGGTCATAAATAGTGAGGTCAGAATTTGCACCGCTACTTATATGTAGTGAACCATCTCTGCTAAAGAGAGTGGGATCTACACTTTGAAAAGCCGATACAGAATTAAACGTAAGTGTAATCTCTTCGGAACCTGCATAAGAGCATCCATTTTCAGTAGAAATAATTACAGAAACCGTATAAGTTCCACCTTCAGGAAGTTCATAAAAGCCTACTGCTTCATTAGAAAAGAGCTCACCATCTATGAACCACTCTACTTGATTTAAGGTCAAGGCTGAATAGTCTATGAAATTATCTTGAAGTTCTATGTTCCATGCAGCTTCTGCGGTAGGAGCTTGAGTGATAGTAAAGCTAGTTTCCTGACTGCTGGCATTGATTTCATTAATGATTACAGCAGTTAAAGTAGCTTCCTCATCCAAAGGTGAAATAGCTATTTCTCCTTCAGATACTTCTTGGAAATCTCCTCCTTCTACCTGCCAGCAAACTGTTTCATTTTCTCCTAATTGAACAGAATATATTTCATATTCTCCCTCACAGACTAGTTCAGCTCCTGTGATGACGGGAGCTTCTGGCCGGATTAATTCATGACACCATTCCTCTATGGAATGGAACATTTCATCCCAAAAAGGTGTAGGTTCTTCTATCCAATAGCCATTAGTAGTTCCGTGAGGTTCATGTCCTTCACCTTCTACTGAAATGAGTGTAGAATTAAACCCCTGGTTCTGCATGTGTTCATGGATAGCCGCTGAACCAAACACATCTGGAAGCGTGAAAAGTTCGAAAGGAGGTCCTGTTTCGTAGGGAACTATGGCATCTTCTGTTCCATGTATCATAAGTGTGTTTACATCAATATTTACCCAAGTGGTATCACCTATGGCTCCCCATAAACCTATAATTCCTAAAGGATTTACTTCATGATTAAAATCGTTTCCAGAACAGTCTATGCATTCTAGGTCTGGAGCTAGAGCTAGTTCATAACTAGAATCTGGTCTTTCTTCATCTTCCATGGAGCCTACATGAAGAGCTATTAGAGCACCAGCACTGCTTCCTCCCATGAAAATTCTAGTGGTGTCTATGCCGTACTCCTCATAATTCTCTACAAGAAAACGATAAGCTGCTCGCCCATCTTGGAATCCTCTGTAAACAGCTCTTTCAGAACTATTGGCATCTAAAGGATTAAATCCTTTTCTATAGCCGATGGTAGCAGTAACGTAACCTCTCTGAGCCAGACTATCACAGAGGGTAATCATGTCATCTGCTTGTTTATCTCCAAGTAAAAATCCTCCAGGATGTGCCCAAATGATGCACGGCCTGTAGCTGACTTCATCTGCAAAAGGTCTGTAAATATCCATGAGTAGGTCTTCATCATTGTAAGGGAAGTTCCATCTAGGAGCAGCTCCGTACTGGACATCTAGTTCTACTTCTACACTAAATAATGAAGTGGTATATCTACCATCACTGCACTGAGCTATAGAAATATATGGGATTAAGAAAGAGAGAAGAATGGTTAGCAGGAATCTCATGTCCTCAAAGATAGCATCTTTAAAACCATTTAATTAGCGCATTGGCCAACCAATTTTTCCATTTTTTATCGTAAGGAGGATAAATGAGTTTAGCAGAAGTAAAACCGGTGCGTTGCTTCAGTTCAGCTCTTTGGTTCGTAAACTCTAGGAAACCGTAATGACCGTGTCCTTTTCCGACTCCGCTGTTTCCATGTCCTCCAAATGGGAGTTCTGGATGGGCAAATTGTATAGTGGTTTCATTCACACAAAATGTCCCTGCTTGTAATCCATTTTTTATGCGCTTCTGGAACGCTCGGTTTTTAGAAAAGACATATGCCGCCAGTGGAATAGGTAGATTTGCTATTCTCTGCAGTGCTTCTTCCACATCAGAATAAGTGTTTATGACTACTAGCGGTGCAAAGATTTCCTCATTCTTCACTCCACAAGTGCTAGGAACGCCAGAAATAAATGTGGGTTCTAAAAATAAATTGGCTTCATCTGATTCTCCTCCAAATTCCAGTGTGCTGCCTGCGGCTAGAGCTTCATCTAAGAGTCCTTTAACTCGAGTGAAATTTTTAGGGTTGACTATGGCAGCGTGTTCTTTTCCAAGTTGATAACCGTTAGGATATAACTTCTCTTTAGCGCGGTGCAATGCTTCTACAAACTCCTCCTTTACAGATTCATGAATGTAAATTTCATTCACAGAAACACAGGTTTGACCAGCATTCATGGCTTTAGCCCAGAGTATTTTTTCAGCAGCATCATTCAGGTTAACGGATTCATCGATTACCGCTGAATTCATTCCTCCTAATTCTAGTGTAACTGAGGTAAGATGCTCTGCCGCAGCCTTCATAATTATCTTACCGACTGCTGGACTACCAGTAAAAAAGATGTGATTAAAAGGATGTTGAAGTAGTGCTTGAGAAACTGTGTAGTCACCCGTAAAAACGGCTACTTCTTTTTTAATAAATACCTCATTTACCATTTTCTGGAGTAACTCGGAAGTGGCAGGAGTAAACTCGCTAGGTTTAAGAATCACCGTACATCCAGCTGAAATAGCAGAAATTAATGGTTCTACAGCTAACATAAATGGATAATTCCAAGGAGAAATAATAAGGCTAACACCTTTAGGTCGATGGCTGATTTGACTCTTAGTGTACATATAACCTAACCCAGCAGATACTTTTTTAGGCCTGCTCCATTGGTCTATATTCGCTAAGGCATGCCTGATGGCAGAAACACTAGGATAGATTTCGGAAATACGAGTTTCGTAGGTCGGTTTTTTAAAATCATTTTGCACCGCAGCGCATATATCTTCTTGATTTTCAAGAATCCATTTTTGAAGCCTACGTAGCTGTTTTTTTCGGCTCGAAACTGGGAGGTGTAAATGTTCTTCTCTGAAATATTTCTGTTGGGTATGAAATACCTCTGAAACTTGTTTTTCTAGCTCTTCCATCGTGATATCAAATCTAAAGTTTTGGAACTAAAATACCTACCGAAAGTCTTAATTTTGCGCAGCTAAAGAATCTACCGAAAACCATTCGGTGAAAAACTAAAAGATGCGTACAGACCAATATAACGGACACGATTATTACCTTATGGATGAGCTGCTTTCAGATGAGCACAAGCTTGTGAGAGACTCAGCCAGAGCATGGATTAAAAAAGAAGTATCACCTATTATAGAAGACGCTTTCGAGAAGGGCTCTTTTCCTAAGCATTTAATTCCTGGTTTAGGAGAAATAGGAGCTTTCGGGCCATACATTCCTGAAGAATACGGAGGGCCAGGATTAGACCAAATCTCTTACGGATTATTAATGCAGGAACTAGAAAGATGCGACTCTGGATTAAGGTCAACTTCTTCAGTTCAGAGTTCGCTTGTTATGTATCCTATCTGGAAATATGGAAATGAGGAGCAGCGTAAGAAATACCTTCCTAAGTTAGCTACAGGTGAAATGGTTGGTTGTTTCGGGTTAACTGAGCCAGACCACGGTTCTAACCCAGGAGGAATGGTGACTAAGTTCAAGGATATGGGAGACCATTACTTACTGAACGGAGCCAAGATGTGGATTTCTAACTCGCCTTTTGCAGATATAGCAGTTGTATGGGCTAAGAATGAAGAAGGAAGAATCCATGGACTTATCGTAGAAAGAGGAATGGAAGGATTCACTACTCCTACTACTCATGGAAAGTGGAGTCTTAGAGCAAGTGATACTGGAGAGTTAGTTTTCGATAATGTAAAAGTGCCTAAAGGAAACCTTTTACCTAACAAATCAGGTTTAGGAGCACCGCTTGGATGCTTAGATTCTGCACGTTACGGAATAGCTTGGGGAGCCATAGGAGCAGCCCTTGACTGTTATGATTCTGCGCTTAGGTATTCTAAGGAAAGAATTCAGTTCGGTAAGCCTATAGCTGGATTCCAGCTGCAGCAGAAGAAGCTAGCAGAAATGATAACTGAGATTACTAAAGCTCAGCTTTTAACTTACAGATTAGGTCAGCTTAAGAATGAAGATAGAGCTACTTCAGCTCAGATTTCTATGGCAAAAAGAAATAATGTGGATATGGCTATTAAGATAGCTAGAGAAGCGCGTCAAATCCATGGTGGTATGGGAATCACAAGTGAATATCCAATCATGAGACACATGATGAACCTAGAATCTGTTATTACCTATGAAGGAACACATGACATTCACTTATTAATTACAGGTCTTGACATTACTGGAGAGAACGCTTTTAAATAAAGAATAATGTTTAACGATATAAAAAGCCTCCTCAGAAAACTGAGGAGGCTTTTTTTTTGGAAGCTGTTATATTTAATTCTTCAGCACCTTCACCGTTTTTTCGAGTTCTCCCACACTATACTTTACAAAGTAATAACCTGAAGGAATAGAAGAAATATCTACTCTTTGGTTTTGGCAAGCTCCACAGGAGAAAACTTCTTTACCAAGGATGTCATAAATTCCAACTTTTTCGAGTTCTATACCGCTAGATATGAATAGATAATCATCTGCTGGATTTGGGTAAACAGCTACCTCAAAGTCAGCAGCCTCTTCCACTGAAAGTGGGTCCATAAAGAGTTCTACATCATCTAAATAATAAGAGTTATTCGTATTCAGAGCGAAGAAATCTACACCTCCCCAAGTAGTTATTTGCGGGGGAATAGGAACACTAGAAGTACTGGAACCATCTATAGTGAGTTGATAAATTCCGTAATCCCAATTTACCGTAATCATCATCTCGAACCATTCATCATTTGGAAAAGAGAATGGATTAAGATCTCCTGCTGCTTCATCTGATCCTATTCCGTTTGAGTCACCATTTTGATTAAAGTAAATATTACCCGAAAGAAATTCTAGGTTAGCGTTAGCATTTGGAATAACATTTCCCTGAAGGTTAATGTATGCAGAGCTGTCAGTAGGTATATACATCATCCACTTTACTGACCATACTCCTTCTGTTATTCCATTCCCAAACTGCAGAACAGCATCAGTAGGACCTCCATTAGCAGATGCTGCAGGGCCTATATGAACAGACTTTTCTCCAGAATGAGCTCTAAAATCAGTTACTACGGCATTCTGCATCCCGTCATCTTCACCATCCCAAGTGGTCCAGAGAATATTGAATACAGGTCCTAGGTCGTAAGCTTCTATGTCATCTGCGAATTGTGCTATGGAAGAAAATGAGCAGCATAGCGCTACTGCTAAAGAAATGTAGAGTTTTCTCATATCAATAGTATTTTGAATTAATAAGGTTGGATGCCAATTTACTCTATTTTGAGCTAAACACAAGAATTACCGCGGTGCAAAGTTTAGGAGAAACATACAACCTATCTTTGTGCAGCAGTCTTAAAAATGAAGAAGCAGAGCGTCTTACTTATCAATCCTCCTTTCACTCAGTTGAATACTCCGTATCCAGCTACTGCTTACATTAAGGGTTTTCTGAATACCATAGAACAGCCTTCTGAACAGATAGATTTAGGCATAGAAACCATCCTTCAATTGTTTTCCAAGGAAGGTCTAGAAAGACTTTTTTCAGAAGTGGAATTAGCCAATTTAGAATCTGATAATTCTAAAAGAATCTATGGGCTAAGAAGAGAATATATCAATACTATTTCTGCCGTTATTTCTTTTTTACAAGACAAAGATCCTACGCTTGCATACTTGATTTCTGAGCGGAATTTTTTACCGGAAGCTTCCAAATTTGAACAGTTAGAGGACTTAGAATGGGCTTTCGGAACTATGGGAGTTCGAGATCAAGCGC
>CAZTVP010000001.1:0-3610 GCA_964616995.1 uncultured Comamonadaceae bacterium | reverse complement strand
TATAGCCACACTGTATTTGGAAGACTTGAGTGATTTCGTTGTAGAAACGGTTGACCCTCATTTCGGGTTTTCACGTTATGCTGAACGATTGGGATTATCTGCCAGCAGCTTTGATCAATTATATGCGGAGTTAAATTCAGCTGAGAGCTACATATCTGAGCTGATGTTAGACATTCTACAGGAATATTTGAAAGATAAATCTCCAGATTTAGTCTGCTTATCCGTACCATTTCCCGGTAATCTATATGCTGCTCTGGCTTGTGGTGCTTGGTTGAAAGAGAATTTTCCTGAAACGAAAGTTGCCATGGGTGGAGGTTATCCTAATACGGAGCTCAGGTCACTAACGGACCCGAGAGTTTTTGAATTCGTAGATTTTATTTGCTTGGATGATGGAGAAGCTCCTTTAGCTAATCTTTTGGAATACCTCAAGAATCTAGAGGACGATACTATTCTCAAAAGAACTTATAGATTGAAGGAAGGAGAAGTTGTGTATTGCAACGCTAATTCTACTCCTGACATTAAACAGCAGCATGTAGGAACTCCAGACTATTCAGGGCTGCCTTTAAAATCTTACTTATCTGTAATTCAGCTCACTAATCCCATGCATAGACTCTGGTCTGATGGGAGGTGGAATAAGCTGACCATGGCTCATGGGTGTTACTGGGGCAAATGTACGTTCTGCGATATTTCGCTGGATTACATTCGGTTATACGAGGGAAATTCAGCTGTAACACTAGTAGATAGGATGGAGGAGCTGATAGCTCAAACCGGTGAGAGAGGTTTTCACTTTGTAGATGAAGCAGCGCCTCCAGCTTTAATGAAAGCAGTGGCTCTGGAGATTTTAAAGCGTGGATTAGTAGTAAGTTGGTGGACGAATATTCGGTTCGAGAAGAGTTTTACCGCTGACCTCTGCCGACTGCTAGCCGCTTCAGGTTGTATAGCCGTTTCTGGAGGTTTAGAAGTAGCTTCAGAACGACTGCTTGAGCTTATAGCCAAGGGTGTGAATATAGAACAAGTAACTCAAGTGAATAGGAATTTTAATGAGGCTGGCATTATGGTTCATGCTTATCTCATGTATGGTTTCCCGACTCAGACAGACCAGGAAACCATAGATTCTTTAGAAGTGGTGCGGCAGATGTTTGAAGAAGGTGTGTTGCAGTCTGCTTTTTGGCACAGATTCGCTATGACGGCACACAGCCCTGTGGGTATGAATCCAGATGGTTTTCATGTAGAAAACTTGACGAAAGAGCTGGGAACTTTCGCTAATAATGACCTTCAACATTCAGACCCTTCAGGAGCTGATCACGATCTGTACGGTGAAGGGCTGAAATCTTCTCTCTACAATTATATGCATGGAGTATGCCTGGACTGGCCGCTTCACAAGTGGTTTGAACATAAGACTCCGCGTCCTTCTATTCCGTCTGATTTGATAGCAGGTCATTTAGCCCAGCCTGAGTTTAGAGAGATGAAACCTAGTCATAATTTAGTTTGGATAGGTAGCGCGGTGCAATATGATTCTACCCAAAACCAACTCCTCATCTTCTGCAAGAAAAGTACAGAATATGTTTCTGTTTCTTCAGAACATGGAAAATGGCTCGCTGATGCATTAATCTATATAGATGCTTCAGATGGAAACTCTTTGTCTTATGCTCAGTTTAAGGACAAATTTGAGCAAGAACTAGAAGGAGAATTTTTACTATTCTGGTACGGTGCTGAAATGGATGAAATCAGACGAGCAGGTTTATTAGTGCTCTGAGCTTTTCATTATTTCAATTCAAAATCATCAGCATCTTTCAGCAGTGGAAAGCGCTCCCTGAATCTCACCAGTTTTTCTTTGGAAATACGACTCGTAAAAATCCCAGTTTCTTGATGAATAGGTGGGATAAGATATGCGCCATTGGTATCAACTAAGGCTGAATGCCCTACGTAGTTCAATCCTGAACCATCTGTTCCTGTTCGATTTACCAATGCTACGTAACTCTGGTTTTCTATAGCGCGAGCCACACCTAGAGCATCCCAAGCATTAATGCGCACATCAGGCCAGTTGGCCACATAAATCATCAGGTCATAGAGTGCTTCATTATTTTTCCAGTGGTTTCTAGCAAAAACAGGGAACCTAAGGTCATAGCAGATTTGAGGAAGAATCTTCCACCCTTTGTATTGAATGATAGTTCGTTCCTTACCAGCCGAAAAGTGCTTGTGTTCATTCCCATAACTGAAAAGATGACGTTTGTCATAAGTAATGACTTGCGTAGTATCTACCCATAAAAACCGATTGAATCGTTCTCCATTCTCGCTCATAATTACACTTCCACAAATGGCCGCATTTTTCTGTGCGGCTAAATCTTTCATCCACAGAATAGTAGGAGAGTTGTCAGAAAATAGTTCAGCCGATTCTGCATTCATACTGAATCCTGTAGTGAACATTTCTGGAAGTATGAAGATATCTGCAGGTTCTGAATGATTCAGAATAAGCTTTTGGAAATGATTTCTATTCTCTGCAGGAGATTCCCAAACCAAGTCTGACTGTACGAGCGCTAGAGTTAAATCTGACATAGGATTTCAGCAGCTTTTTTTAGTTCATCTTTTTCTTTAGCAAAGCAGAAGCGAAGCATCTTGTTATCTGTCAACTCAGGATAAAACACACTTATAGGAATGGAGGCTATGCCTTTTTCTTTAGTCCATTTCTTAGCTATTTCCACATCATTCTCTTGGCTAATACTTTCATAACTCAATAGCTGGAAATAACTTCCAGCAGCAGGAGTGAAGGTAAATCTAGATGGTTCTATTAGGTCTAAGAAATAATCTCTTTTCTCTTGGTAAAATGCGCTCAAGCCATGAATTTTTTCTCTATTCCTAATGTATTCTGCCAGCGCATGTTGAATAGGAGTGTTTACACTAAAAACCAAGTACTGATGTACTTTTCTAAATTCAGCCATGAGGTGAGTAGCTCCTAGAATGTATCCTATTTTCCAGCCAGTGGCATGAAACGTTTTTCCGAATGAATGTACTATGAGTGATTGACTTCTAAGTACAGTGGATTGAGCTAGGCTCACATGTTTTTCTCCATCAAATATGATATGCGCATACACCTCATCACTTAATACGATGATATCAGTTCCACTTACCAGTTCTTCCAGTTGTTTCAGGTCGGATGAGCTCCACGCTGCTCCTGTAGGATTATGAGGAGAGTTTAAGAGTAACATCCTTGTCCTAGAGCTTATAGCCTCTTCCACCTTATCCCATGGAATAGAGTAATCTTTAGCGTTCAATTCTACGTACTTCACGGTTCCACCGTTTACTTGCACTGCTGGGCTATAACAGTCATAAGAAGGGGAGAGAATAATTACTTCATCACCGTTTTTCACAAATGCTGAAATAGCCGTGTAAATGGCTTGAGTAGCGCCTGCAGTAATGGTAATTTCATCAGCAGGTGAAAAACTTGCACTGAAGAGTTCCTCCTGAAGAAGTGCTATTTCTTCTCTTAATGCGGGAACACCGGCCATGGGAGCATACTGGTTTTTTCCAGCGCTCATGTGGTTGTTCACCAGTTCTATAAGTTCAGCCGATACAGAAAACCCAGGGAAACCCTGTGAAAGATTAATAGCTC